>CAYWGN010000017.1:0-36183 GCA_964457495.1 uncultured Desulfobacula sp. | reverse complement strand
TGGATGGGACATATTGACAGGCTCTATGTCGGGCTACACTTGTGGCGGAAAAACTCGGTTCCCTCAAACAGTTCCCGCCACTTAACGTTACGCCCGCCAGAGCCTGTAACAATTTCCATCCAGCGGACGTAAGGCGATCAGCCTGAAACGGGTTATGTAAAATTTCTTATAGCAAATATCCAGTTTCGACTTAAGTCCTTGCAGACGGGGTCAGGCTTGTTTTATTGTGTTTATAACAATATATTAAATTTGATTAAATATCCTTAGTAGTTACTTGACAAATACATTGGGAATAAAGTACTTTATCAGACAATTTTTAATAACCAATTAACTGAACAGCCAAGTTTTAATTGCAGGAGTAGAATTTATGGCGTTAACCAAAACAATTATTGCTGAAAAAATTCAAGAAAAACTTCATTTATCCAGAACAACCACCTATGAAATCATGGAAGAATTCCTTGAAATAATGAAGGAAACCATTGAAAATGGGGAAGATATCATGATTAGCGGTTTTGGGAAATTTTGTGTAAACGAAAAAAAAGCCAGGAAAGGCCGAAACCCTGCAACAAATGAAGAAATGACATTGCCGGCCAGAAAAGTTGTAACCTTTAAATGCTCTGGAAAATTAAGAGACCTGATCAATTCTTAGGACTGATTTTCTTTAAAGATGCATTTTTCAGAACAATTTATCACAATCATCATTGTTGTGACCCTGACAGGCAGTTACCTTATCGGTACTATTGCAGATTTTCTCAATCTTAAAAATATAGACCAGCCCCTTCCAACAGAATTTAAAGACCACTACGACAAAAAAAAATATAGCGATTCTCAGAATTACCTGAAGACAAATACAAAGTTTGGATTTATCACATCAAGTATTGATCTAACCATCATTCTTTTGTTCTGGTTTTCAGGTGGTTTCCAAATCATTGATTCCTTTGTCAGGTCATTTAATTTTGGCTCCATTGTTTCAGGGCTTTTTTTTACAGGTATTCTTTTATTTTTAAAACTTCTGATATCCCTGCCCTTCACTCTGTATACCACTTTTGTGATTGAAGAAAAATTTGGATTCAATAAAACCACTCCCAGACTTTTTCTTGCCGACCTTATTAAATCTATTGTTCTTTCAGCAATCCTGGGAGGAATACTCTTATCATTAATTCTCGGCTTCCTGGAATTTGGCGGCCAATTGGCATGGGTCATGTGCTGGATGGCAAGCACCCTTTTCCTTCTTATTGTTCAATATATTGTTCCCACCTGGATTATGCCCTTATTCAATAAATTCACCCCCCTGGAAGATGGCCCTTTAAAAGAAGCCATTATCAGCTATGCTAAATCAATTGATTTTTCCCTCGCCAATATTTTTGTCATGGATGGATCAAAAAGGAGCAGCAAATCCAATGCTTTTTTTACAGGTTTTGGAAAAAACAAACGAATTGTTTTATTTGATACACTTATAAGGGAACAGTCAATTGAAGAATTGGTATCAGTTCTTGCCCATGAAATGGGCCATTTTAAAAAGAAACATATTATTAAAAGAATGGTTTTAGGTATTTTCCAGATGGGATTTATTTTTTATCTTATTTCCATATTTATTTCCCATGAAGGATTGTTTCATGCTTTTTTTATGAAGGACATTTCAATTTATGCAGGCTTGATTTTTTTTGGCATGCTTTACTCGCCTATAGACCTGTTTATATCCATTCTTTTTCAAATCTCATCAAGAAAAGATGAATACGAGGCTGACAGGTTTGCTGCAAAAACTGTTAAAGACAGCAAGCCTTTAATCAATGCATTAAAAAAACTGTCAGCCCATAATCTTTCAAATTTAACCCCCCACCCTTTTTACGTATTTTTAAATTATTCCCATCCCCCCGTCCTTTTAAGAATCAACACATTAAAATCCCTATGATCATTCATCCATAAACCCGTTGACAGCATCCCAGAGCTTGGTGCTGATTCTGATTTCCTCGAACAAAAGTTCATGAAATGCGCCTTTAATGGAAAGAAAGGTGCAATTGGGTAATTTCCTGCAAAATTTTTCCTGGGCTTTTGAGGATACAATAGAATCTTTTTGGGCACTGATCATCAAAATTGGGGTGGTAATCCTGCCAATTATGGCATCTTGTTTTAAAATTTTTATGGATTCAAAGGCTGCATTGAGCCAGCCCCATGTGACACCGCCAACTGCAAGATCAGGGTTATTTGCAATCTCATTATGTAAAATCCAAAATGCTTTTGGGTCATGGCATAAATTATTCCCTTTGAATTTGGCTTTTTTAACAGAATAATCCCTTGAACCAAGGGTATATTTTTCTGCAAATGATGTTTTAGCCAATTTTTTTGATAAAAATCTTGATATTGATTTCATCATGGCTGGAATAGCAATATCGATCATGGGAGAAACAAGGACTGCTTTTTTAATTTTTGAAGAATGCTTTTTCATGAACCAAAGAGCTATATGCCCACCCATGGAATGGGCCAGTATATACACTGGCAATCCTTGCGGTTCTATAACCTTTGAATAGAGTGCTTCAAGGTCATCCACATAATCATCAAATCTTCTAATATGGCCTTTATGTCTGTTTTCAAGCTCCCGGGAAGACAATCCCTGCCCCCGCCAATCCGGGCTTACAACCATAAACCCTCTTTTTTGCAATTGTTTTGCAACCCCTTTATATTTTTCAATAAACTCGGATCTGCCATGCAATAAAAGAACAAGGCCCTTTGCAGGCTTTTTGGAACTTTGCGCTATCCCATACCGAAGACTTAAATTTTTTTTTATTGAAAAATAATTATAGGAAAATATCGGGTCATCGGAAAGAAGGTTGTTATCTGTCATGGAATTGTTTAAATCTTAAATGGAAATTTTTATATTCATTGAAAATTCATGCCAATTTTTCATAATTTAGTTGATTTGAATCCAATACTATGAAATTTTACTTTTTTTAACAAGTGGAAAAAGAAATCCAGTGGAAAAACAAGCCCTATGAAAAAACTGATTGTTACTGCAGACCTGCACGGTAGTTATAGTTCATGGCTAACCCTGAAAAACCTTTTGAACCCTTTGGATGAACTTGTCATTGCCGGAGATCTTTTTGATACAAAATATGGCAATTTCAGCCATATCGATTTTCAACCTGAATTCATAAAAAAAGATTTAACCAATTTTAATCACAGGTTTTATTATGTCTATGGAAATTGCGATTCTATTTCTTTTTTCCCAGGGTTTGAAACTTTTCTGGAGTTTAGCTGCTTCAACAAAAAGATTTTTCTTTCCCATGGTCATCGCTCCTGCAAATATTCTTCAAATATCAATATTATAATCCAGGGCCATACCCACCTTTGTTCTCTAGAAAAAAGAGATGGGCAGATCTTTATGAACCCGGGGTCCATCACCTGTCCTCGAAACGGCATGTATACCTATGGTGTAATTGAAAACAATTGTGCAAGTCTTATAGAGCTTAAAACAGGAAATAAAATAGTTGTGGTAAACTTATAAATTACCTGCAAAAATTGCAATGAAATGATACCATGAATCAAATTTTTTCCCATAAATGGAGGCCACATGAAAAATAAAGAGGTCAGACCTGTTCGTGTTGGTGAAAGTCCTGATTTCGATGCCTGGTTTACTGCTTTTTTTCTTAAAAACAGTTTAGATCCCTTTGCTTATCCCACCAAGGTTGGCTCAAAGGAACAAATTGAATTTATGGTCTACCCTGAAAATGGAGAACGATATTTTCCCTGTTCCGATAAAATGTTTAAGACTATCATGTCCAGAAAATATCCTCCTTTTTTGAAAAACCGCTATCAGCAGGTGTTCGACAGAATCATGGCCATGATTGATGAATTAATAGACTCTGAATATGATAACAAATTTTTAAAAGCATTGATCAAGATAAAATATGATGACGACATCCAAACCGGTCTTCTCATACCTTCCAGGCTTGAAAAAAAATTATACAAAATCTTTTTAAGCCGTACACATATTGAAAATCCGTATTCAGAAGATAAAAAAGCTGTAAATAAAAAAACAAAAGATTTTATAGCCTCAGACACCATGGAAAAGGCCTTAAACCAAAATGATGACACATTACAAACCATTAAATATCTCTCTTTATTTGAAATAAGGGAAAAAATCAAAGAGATTGAATTCCAAAGACGGTTGACCCTTATCACACAAAATAGCCTGGGGGCCCTTAAAAATTCAGAGATACCCTCAATAAGCAAAATTAAAAAAATCTTTAAAACCCCTATCAGAGGTGATGGCCTTTCACCATTACTGGCGCTTGTCAAAGCCAGGAAACAAAAAATTCTCTGGCTTGCCGATGAATCCTGCGAAGTAATTATAGATCTGACCATCGCCAAATTTCTTGCCGATCTCGGACATGCAGTTATTTTTGCAGTAAAGGAAGCGCCTTTTTTCAAAAAAGTTTGCCTTGCAGATACCAGAACTGATCCTGTCCTGGTAAAGATACTTGAAAACGCACACTTTATTTATGAAAAAACCATCAGCAAAAACAACCTGGTAAATCTCTTAAAACATGATAAGAATATCTATGTGGTGTCTGATGGAACCAGGGAAAATTTAAATCTTTTGCTTGTTTCTACAACCTTTTCCAGAATTTTCAAAGAGGTGGATTGTGTCATATCAAGGGGAAAGGCCCAGAAAGAAAGATTGATTGATTCCCACTTCAGGTTTACCCAGAATATCATCAATATCAGCCTTGATAAAAATCAATTGCTGATCACTTATAAATCCAAGCACCCTGGCTTCATCAAATTTTCCCACAAGGACCTGGAAGAAAAAGCCAATGAGATTATTGATCAAATGGAATCTACCAAGAAAAAAGGAATGACAGTGATGTTTTACAGCGGCATCATCGGTTCCATCCCTGGAAAAATTGATGTGGCAAAAAAAATAATGAGTACCTTTATAGACCATTTACATAAACAGTCTTCTGATCTTTTTATCATCAACCCTTCATTCTATTATGAGCCTGGCATGGATGCAGACGATCTAATGTATATGTGGGAAATTGTTCAAAGAAGCTCATACATAGACATATGGAGATTTCAGACATCAGACGATATTGGCAAAAGTTTTTCTCTTATGAATAAAAAGGTCCCGCCAGAATGGATCGGCAAGGATTCAACCTATAGCACGGGCTGTACCATAGAAATGAGAATAGCCCAGGATGTTCAAAAAGAAAATCCAGAAATGCAACTCATTGGACCCTCTCTGGATAAATTCATGCGCCGGAACGAATATGGGGTTGGGTCCATGTATGACCAGCGCCTTGCAGATTCATAAGCCTTTGCTGTTGATCCTGAAACTAGATGAAAAAAAACACAATTAATCTATTGCTTTAAAAATTTTAATGGTGCAAAAAGAATTATTTTTAAATATGTATTAAAATGGAAACTGTTTTGAAACTTTAACACTGATATAATACAAACCAAAGGAACACAAAATGAATTTTACCAAATTTCCAAGACGAAAATACCTTCAAGGCCCAACCCCCATTGAATCTATGCCTGCATTGAGCAAGGTTCTTAAAGGTGAGGTCAACCTCTATGTTAAACGAGATGACCTGCTTCCCGGTGCCGGGGGTGGTAATAAAACAAGAAAACTGGAGTTTTGCATTGCCGATGCACTTGAAAAAGGTGCTGACACAATCATTACCTGTGGGGCTGTTCAGTCAAACCATGCCCGCCTTACTGCTTCATGGTCTGCAAAAGAAGGAATGGATTGTCACCTCATTCTTGAAGAACGGGTAAAGGGATCTTACAAAGAAGGGGCAAGCGGAAATAATTTTCTTTTTGAACTGTTAGGTGTAAAAAGTATAGGGGTTGTAGAAGCCGGTTCTGACATGATGGCAAAAATGGAAAAAAAATCTGAGGAACTTAAGATCGCAGGGAAAAAACCCTATATTATCCCTGGAGGTGCATCCAATGATATTGGTGCACTTGGGTATGCTGTCTGTGCAGAAGAAACCATGACCCAGTTAAATGAGATGCGGTTAAAGATTGATCATATTATTGTCCCTTCCGGATCTGCAGGAACCCACGCCGGTATGGTTGCTGGAATGATTGGTATAAATGGAGGCATCCCTATCTATGGCGTTAATGTTTCAAGAACAAAGGATGTTCAGGAAGGACTTGTTTTTGATCTCGCCCAAAAAACAGCAAAAAAACTCGAAATAGGAAATGCTGTGAAAAGGGATGATGTTGTATGTTTTGACCAGTATGTGGGACCGGGTTATTCACTTCCAACAGCTTCCATGGTGGAAGCAGTCAAACTTTTCTCTCAAAAAGAAGCCATTCTTCTCGACCCCGTGTATTCCGGTAAGGCAGCTGCCGGTCTCATTGACCTGGTGCGAAAAGGTCACTTTAAGAAAGGATCAAATGTTTTGTTCCTTCATACGGGAGGATCTCCTGCGCTTTATGAATATTTGGAAACATTCAGATAACGTTTTAGTATTCTGGTAATCCATATCTCCATGGGATAGTCATAATGATATTCCCATGGAGGGATACCGAATTTAGGGTATGACAATCATGGTAAAAAAAGAAAAAATTGTGGGGATACTCGGAGGTATGGGCCCCGAAGCAACCATTGATCTTATGCAGCGTATCATACGCCTGACACCTGCATTGGATGACAAGGATCATATCCGGTGTATTGTGGATAATAACCCCAAGGTTCCGTCCAGGATAAAAGCCATTATTGAAGGTGATGGAGAAGATCCAGGCCCCTGCCTGGCAGACATGGGGAAACGACTTGAAACCTTTGGAGCCGACTTTCTTGTGATTGCATGCAATACTGCTCATTATTATTATGATGCGGTTCAGGAGGCAGTAAACATACCTGTTATTAATCTGATCGATCTTGTATCCCACTATGTAAAAACAAATTTTCCTGAGCAGAATAAAATAGGTATATTAGCCTCTCCAGCTGTTGCCATGACAGGACTTTACACTAAAAGGCTTAAAAAACTTAATATCAAGGATATATGGCCTGACCCTGATTATCAGGACAGCCTTCTTGCGGTAATCAAAGAAGTCAAAAAAGGAAACACGGGCGCAACTATTCGTGATGCGTATGAAAAAGTCTGTGAGCACCTTTCAAAAAAAGGAGCTAAAACGGCCATTATTGCCTGCACAGAACTCAGTGCACTTGATAGCTCGCTTCCTATACACACCATTGATGCAGCCCAGGTCCTGGCCATGGAGATAGTTCAGGTTGCGAAAAACTCAAAACAGAGATAAAATCGATTCAATTGAAAAAATGAGTGCTGAAGATGCTTTTTAAAAGGACATATCTTAAATATCATTCTATTTTTTTGATTTGGATTTTATTACGTGGAGATTTACAATGAGAGAAATTATTTTAATTAACATTACGGGTAAAGACAAACCCGGACTGACATCCAGTTTAACAAATATTCTTGCGCAGTATGAAGTCATAGTTTTAGATATCGGGCAGGCTGTTATTCATGATTATCTTTCCCTGGGTATGCTTATCGAAATACCATCAAGCCATTCATCGTCATCGATTCTCAAAGACCTTTTGTTTAAAGCCCATAAACTTGACATTCAAATTAGGTTTTCTGCCATTAATGCAGAAAACTATATAGGATGGGTCACCAAGAATGGCCACGAACGTTTGATTATAACTCTTCTCGGTCGCACCCTTACGGCTGAACAATTGTCTGAAGTTACGGCTGCAATAGCAGCTAACCAGCTGAATATTGATATCATTACCAATCTTTCCGGGTCTGTTTCTCTGGATAATTCCGAATTAAACCCCAAAGCCTGCATACAGCTTACTGTATCCGGCAAACTAAATAACCCCGGCCAATTACGTCAAAAATTACTTGAGATTTCAGAAAAAACCGGAATTGATATATCTTTTCATATGGACAATATTTATCGCCATGCCCGCAAATTGATAGTTTTCGATATGGATTCTACTTTAATCCAATGTGAAGTGATCGATGAGTTGGCAAAGCATGCCGGCGTGGGGGAGCAGGTCGCCCAAATTACCGGGGCTGCAATGAATGGTGAAATGGATTTCAAAGAAAGCTTCACTCGGCGACTGGCTCTACTCAAAGGCCTTGATGAAAAATTTCTGGCCGAAGTCATCAAAACTCTTGAACTAACTGAAGGTGCCCAACTTGTCGTAAATACTCTGAAAAAGCTTGGTTATAAACTGGGAATCATATCCGGCGGGTTTGACTATTTTGGTAAATATCTGCAAAACAAATTAGGGCTTGACTATGTTTTTACCAATGGCCTTGAAATCAAAGATGGAAAAATTACCGGGGATGTTACAGGTGATATTATTGATGGCCCTAAAAAGGCTGAAATTCTTAAAACCATTGCCATAGTTGAAAATATAAATCTGGAACAGACAATCGCCGTTGGTGATGGTAGCAACGACCTTCCAATGCTCAGTATTGCCGGCCTGGGAATTGCTTTTCATGCCAAACCCATTGTAAAGAAAAAAGCACAAAAAGCTATATCCAGTGTAGGATTAGATGGATTGTTGTATTTGATGGGAATTAGTGAAAAAGAAATACAACAGCGTTATCCATAGATTAGTTTTTTAAAAATCTGTGGTCCTAAGATACACTTAACTTTAAACCATAATAATTTAATATTTTTTAAAGGAAACCAATAATGAATTTTAAAAATACAACCCTGGTTTATTTCAGCCCCACTTCCACAACCCAGACTATTCTCAAAGAGATTGCAAAAGGGCTTGGCAAAAATATTGCCACTGTTCTTGATATTACAAAACCTGGGGTTCGAAACCAGCCTGCCCCTGAATTTCTTAATGATCTGGTACTCATTGGTGCTCCTGTTTATGGCGGACGGCTGCCAAAAGATGCTGCCGATTATTTCAAAACCATTAAAGCATCAGGTTCCCTGGCAGTTCTGGCAGTAGTATATGGCAACCGGGAGTTTGAAGACGCCCTTCTAGAATTAAAGAACATTGCTATGGATTGCGGATTTATTCCATTGGCGGCTGGAGCTTTTGTAGGAGAACATTCTTTTTCTAATAATGAATTTCCAATCGCCTTGAACAGACCGGACAAAAAAGACCTTGAAAAAGCATTTTCATTTGGAGAACAGATTAAAGGTTTACTGGATCATGTTGAAAATCCAACAGATCTTACCCCAGTAGATGTCCCGGGCAATTTCCCCTACAAAGAAGGTATGTCGTTGGGCCCTTTGTCCTTCATTGATGTTATAGATGACTGTGACAGTTGCGGTATCTGTATCACAGCATGCCCTAAAAATGCGATTGATGAGGCAAACAACTATGCGACCCTTGATGAACACTGCATTTATTGCTGTGCCTGTATTAAAGCATGTCCCCTGCAAGCCAGAATAATGAAAAACAGCCCGATAAAAGGTAAGGCAAAATTGCTCCATGAAAATTGTGCCCTGCGCAAAGAACCGCAGACATTTTTACCAGGCAATTAAATTGAAAGGGGCCAGGCTTGCATTATTACATTTTTTTGTCAATTTTTTGATAAAACACAATAAAACAAGCCTGACCCCGTCCGCATGACCCCGTCCGCAAGGACTTAAGGCCAAAAGTTTAGTTTTTACTTTTCAATTCCGACTCTGGCTTCCACCCCCTTTTGAAAATAATGCTTTATAGCTTTCATTTCTGTGACCAGATCAGCTTTTCCCATAATAGCCAGGGTCGCACCTCTGCCTGTAACAACGATTTCCATGTGATCTGGTTTTTTCTCCAAAAGATCCAGCAGATCCTGTTCAGAAAATATATTGTATTTAACAGCAATGTTTCCTTCATCAAGAATGACAAGATCATGTTCACCCGCTTCAATAATCTGTGTCACCCTTTTATAGCCTTCCATCCCGGCTTCAATGTCTTCCGGGGTAGGATTACCCTTGACAAAATGTCCTAACCCATAATGTTCGACAGTGATCTGATCGGCAAATTTTTTTAACGCCTTTATTTCAGAATAGTCGCCGGATTTTAAAAACTGCCCTATAAAAACTTTTCCTCCAGCTCCCACAGTCCGCAAGGCAAGTCCCAGAGCAGCTGTCGTTTTGCCTTTGCCATTCCCCGTATAGATATGAATATATCCTTTCATAAGCCTATCCACTTTTGTTCACTCCTTTTTTATTTTCCTGCCAGAATAAGGATCCAATAGTAAGAAGCCTTTATTTTACATGCATCTGTATTTTATAGGCGGCAAAAAAGCAACAATCAAGAAAAAAGAATAAGCTGCAAACAATAAAACAGTTTTTATTACTAACTTGTACTATGACTGATTTTCTTGACATTTGGTCTTATTAAGCATTAGGGTAGACCATAATTTAAAAGGGAGAAATAAAAAACAGGTTGTCCTGTTCCCTGGCCGTGTTAATGAAAAATTCAACTATGGATAGGAAAACTAAAACCTGTCACCACTGCCATCTGGATTGATTTTAAAAATGGAAATGAACAATAAAAGTATTGCCGCAATTTTAAACAACCTTTCAGATGCTTTCATGATAATGGATGCCAATGGCAGGATCAATTACTTCAATAATGTTGCAGCCCGGATTACAGGATATGCAAGCTTTGAAGCAAAGGAAATGAAATGCCAAGATATCTTTAAAACAATCTCCTGTGATACAGACTGCCTGATTAACAACAGGGACATCACCCAAAAAACCAATTATAAACGTGAGCTTGAGATTACCCGGAAAAATGGCACAAAAATCCCTGTTGAATGCACCCGTAATATTCTTATTGATTCTGACGGGCTTATGTTTGGTGTGGCTGAAATCTTTAAAAAGAGTTCACAGATAAAATGTCTTGAAGACAATTTAATATATTCTGAATTCAAATACCGCCGCCTTTTTGAAAGTACCAAGGATATGATTTTTATCATATCCAGGGAAGGAGTGATTATAGAGGTCAACCAGGCCACTGTTGACCTGCTTGATTACAAAGAAAAAGATGAGTTGTATTTATTGGGCAATATTGAATATATTTTTATTGATCCAATCCATTGGCATGTGTGTAAAAAACACATTGATCTTAACGGCTTTGTTCAGGATTTTGAGGTTGGTTTCAAGAAAAAGGATGGTACACGGCTCCACGGCAGTCTGAGTGCCAATATCTTTTTGGATGATAATGGAGATATCGTTGGGTACGAAGGTATTGCCAAAGATATTACAGCCAGAATGGATTCCTTTCGAAGGCTTTACAAACATCATCAGGAACTTGTTTTGCTGAACACTGTGTCACTTACCATGAATAGCTCCCAAAACCTTACACAGGTTCTGAACACAGCCTTGAATGAGGCTATGAAGCTATTGAACTTCAGCATTGGCACAATTTTTCTTATCAACCATAACCAGGCCCAATTTGAACTTCAAGCCTGGAAAGGGCTGTCGGAACAGATTAATAAAACTCTGATAAAACCAATTTTCCATGATACCCAACTCATGGAATTTTTCCTGGGAAAAGATAACCTTCTGACACCCAAATCTATTTTTCCATCTTTTAAAATAACCCTGGAAAATCATAAAAAAAACCAATCAATAATACTTTCCTGTTTTTTGATTACGGAAAAAGGACGTCCCTCGGGATTTATGGCCTTTCCTCTATCAGAAACCCAGGACCTTTCTCTGGAAGATTTTAATCTTCTTGGGTCTTTGGGGAATTTTCTGGGCGGTTCCATAGATAATATCAAGCTGATAAAAACTGTTCAAAAACACCGGGAAGAACTCAAACATCTTACTGCCCGACTTTTTCAATCCCAGGAAATTGAGTGTAAAAGAATCGCCCGGGAACTCCATGATGAAACAGGCTCTGCTCTGATCGGTATAAATTTCAATTTGGAAGCTGTTGAAAAAATCATACCATCTGATGATCCCGTTATGAATAATATCATCAAAAATATTAAGCAGCAGATCAATCACACATACCAGGAGATGCGGCGTATTTCCCACCTTTTGCACCCTGCACTGTTGACAGACCTGGGGCTTGAACCAGCTCTTGATTCCTATCTGAACCAGATAGCCGGACAAAGTTCCCTGAATATTGATTTTAAAATGGTCGGATTCACCGGGCGAATTAACCCGGACATTGAAACGGTACTCTACCGGTTTTCCCAGGAAGCCCTGTCCAATACCATAAAATATGCCAAAGCCACTTTCTTTAAGCTATCCATCATCAAGGGATACCCTTCAATTATTTTTATCGCAGAAGATAACGGCATTGGATTTGATCCCGATGAAAACAATCATGAAAGACCTTCACTGGGATTGCTATCCATGAGGGAGAGAACGGCCATACGAGGCGGGAAATTTTTCCTTCGAACTGAAAAAGGCAAAGGTACCCGCATCAGAATTGAAATTCCCATCAAAAACGACGGATTGCCGGTTTTAATGGCCGGTACGAATTTTCTGCAGGAGATTTATGAAACTTAAACCCATTGAAATTGTTATTGTCGATGACCATACCATTGTCCGCCAGGGGTTAAGAAAACTTTTGGAGGAAGAAGATTACCTGAAAATCACAGGGGAAGCCATGAATGGCCGGGAAGCTGTCCAGAAAGTCCAAGAGTTAAAACCGGATGTTGTCATTATGGATATTGCCATGCCTATACTGAACGGCATTGAAGCTGCCCGACAAATCAAGCAATCCACATTGAAAACCAAGGTGATTATCCTTTCCATGCATGACCATACAAGGTATATCAGAGAACTTTTAAGCATTGGTGTTTCAGGCTACCTTCTGAAGAATGCCGTAAGCGATGATATTATCCAGGCTATTAAAACTGCTGTCAAAGGAGAAACCTTTCTTAGTCCATCAATTTCCAGCCGGGTAATTGAAGATTATGTTGGAATGAATCAGAAAACATCCCAGGACGAATTGTACAACAATCTGACCAACAGAGAACGAGAAGTCTTCCAAATGATGGTTGAAGGATACTCCACCAAAAAAATTTCAGAGATGCTCTGCCTGAGCCCCAGTACTATCAAATCTCATCGTTCCAATATTATGGAAAAACTTAAAATGGAAAATATCTCAAAATTAATCCAATATGCCATTCACCTTGGAATCATTGATATTCAAATGTGATAAACCAATTTAGTGCTTGTCTGGAAAATAAATTTTCCCTACGGGCTGAGTCATTTTAAATTGCCCATTTTGGATCTGATGTTTAAGGTCCCGGGCTGCCTTGAGTGCAGTCACTCGGTCAGACTGCCTTAAAGTAACCGGCACTTTATGGTTTACACCCTCAAGTTCTATGCTGCCAAAGCTTCCAAAAAAAGTTTTTCCTTTGCACCTGGAGACACAAAGACCACAATTGAAGCATCTTGACCTGTCAAATTGCAGACCTTTTTCAGTATCCCATTTAACAGCTTTCACAGGGCAAATACTCTCAACAGGACAAAGATTCTCAACATGGGAAAGATCACATTTCAGGCATAATTCCCGTTTAAATTTAACCTCATGACTTGTTTTATCCCAGACATCCCCGTAGGTAATCTCAAATATTGGTTGACGGTTTCGTACATCAACCACCTTCAAAGGAATCTGTGCATCGGTTTTCAAAATATGGGTTAGCATCTCCTTGTCCAGCACAGGAATTGCCACAGCCCAGGTTGTAATAATATCAGGTCCATGCCCGGTTTTGAATCCTCCCAGAAATTGCGGGTCCATATTGTGCATATCAGCAACCCCGGCCAGATTGGGTTTATCCTTACTGCTGCGGGTGCCAGGCCCTGTGACAAAACCCTGGGCACCATTGATCAAAACCTTTGTGCCAATACCTATGGTTTTGAGTTCAGGATCATTCTCAAGGGGGTTTAATTCACCACAGCCGCAAAAACTCATTTCTTCATAATTGCCGTTCATCTTGTCTGAATGAAATATTGTGGAAACAGCAGTTTTCCCGGGATTGACAAAGGCCAGATAATTTTTAAAAGCATTTCTTGATGCATGAAGCATGGCATGGGGAATTTGTTTAAGCGTGGTGAAAGAACTTAATTTTTCCCCTTCATCCGTCTCGATCTCCACTAAAACCTGTTTTCCCAGAACAAGCTCCCTGAAAAGGTCACCTGCACCATACCCGGGATCAATTATGCTCGCTTCAGTCCCCAGAACGATCAGATCAAGGATGCCTATTCTTTCATTTGGACAGGGCCCCACCTGCGCCGGGACATTATTTATCCATACCTTTGCAGCTTTTGTAAATGTATCTGGTTTGGCCACCTTAAAAGAAAGTACAGCATAAGTACCGCTCATCAGGGCACTTGTGGCAGTGGTAACCACATCTATATCACCCAGTTCAAAGGTTTCACCATCCCGGACCCGGTCACAAATTTCCTGGGCCGTTAAGATAACCACTTCTCCACGGTCTATTTTTTCCTGAATTTCTGAAAATGTTCTGTTGGGTGTTGAATCTTCCATTATCACTTAATTCCAAAATTTAAAAACTTCAAGTTCTGACTATACACTGGTTCACTTTTTCCAGTATCCGCTCCTCTATCACATCCCACCCGATAAAAGCAAGGCGGGTCGTGGCAATGTCAGACCATTTTTGCCACTGGCTTTTTCCCCCCACAAAATTGAGCATTTGTGTTCTGTCAACAAATTTCACCGGCCCCTTGATACGGAACAATTCCAGGGGAACCCTACTGAGAAATGCCATGAACAATTCTTGATCCAGCGGCTTGGTTGTTTCAAACGAAAAGGAGATGAAACCAGCCTCTTTTGCAGACATTGAACCCTCCCCGTTCAAAGGAGAATAAAAATCAGTTTCAGGATCATAGGCCTTAAAAAGAGATCTTTTCACCTCATCCAACTTCTCTTGTTCCCAGGGGGACCAGAAAATGTCAGGATCAATATTGCAATGAAGGCTGGGGATAACCAAAGCCTTTGCAGATTCTGCCTGTATTTCCTTTAACATCACAGTAATATCCTGTTTCTCAAGGGTATCAATCTTGTTTAAAAGAATAATATCTGCCTGCTTAATCTGGCTTTCAAAAACAGTTCCAAATGCTTCTCTTGCTTCCCAGAAATCACTGTCCACAACGGTTATGATTTTCTCCAACCGAAAATGGGGCAAAAGCATCCTGTCATTCAGGGCCTCGCTAATGGCAAGGGGATCGGCCACCCCTGTGGCTTCAATCACAAGTCGTTCGGGAGAATATTCATGTCTTAAAATCTGAAGGGTTTGGATCAGATCAATTTTCAAAGAACAGCAGATGCAGCCACTGGTGAGTTCAACAATCTGTGCTGCAGCCGTTTTTTTTATAAGAGAACCATCTATTCCGATTCTACCGAATTCATTCACCAGCACAATGGTCTTGGATAAATCTTCAGAAAATTTTAAAATTCGTTTTATCAGGGTTGTTTTACCAGACCCTAAAAATCCTGTTACGATAAAAACTTTTGTTTTCATTTTGCTGTGTCAACTTGTTCTTTTTCATCTGCCAGTTCTTTCTCATCTGAATTTTTCTTTTCTGCTACTTTTTCCTGCTCTTGAGCCTTCTTCTTTTCATTTTCTTTTTTTTCTTCTTCCAGTCTTTTCTTTGCCTTGGCCTCTTCTTTTGCCTGTCTTTTCTCTTCCGCTTCTTTGGCTGCCTTTTCAAACACGTCATAGCCCAAAATAGATTCTGCAATAAATTCTGAAAGATCTTTCATAACAATATCAGATTCCAACGCATTAATTCCCACCTGAAGTCCCTGGTAACAAAAAGGGCAGCATGACACCAGTTCCTGCGCGCCGGTCTGTTCTGCTTCTTTGATCCTTTTTTGGGCCATGCGGCCCTGAATTTCGGGAAAACCTGCCTTTAATCCGCCGCCTGCACCACAACACCTTGAATACTCTCTGTTTCTCGGCATCTCGACAAGGTTCAGTCCGGGGATGGCTTCCATGATCATCCTTGGCGCATCAAACCCGCCAGTGGCCCTGCCAAGGTGGCAGGGATCATGAAAGGTAATTGTCCTGTTAACGGGATGGGTAAAGGCCAGGTCACCGGTTTTTACCAATCGGGCCAGATATTCCACTGTATGCAGAACTTCAAAATTTAATTGGCCGATTTTGGGATAATCCTGCATAATGGTTTTAAAACATCCTGAACAGGAACTGATCAATGTGTCAATGCCAAGACTGTTGAATTGGTCAATATTTTCTCGGAACAATCGTTCATATTCAGGATCTCCCATCCTGAGCAATACACTGCCGCAGCATTTTTCATCCTTTCCAAGTACGCCGTAATCAACTCCCAGGGCATCAAGTATATTAACTGTATTAATGACCACTCGCTTGACATTGGCATCATAGGAAGCAGTACACCCCAGAAAAAGAAGAACCTTGCCCTTTGATTTTTTGATTTGCCTGGGCTCTTCGGCAATCAAGTTGTCTTTTTTTGCCCGGCGTGACCATTTGGTTCTGCCTGCCCTTGGCTGCTGCCATGGATTGTCAAAGGTCATCACACTTTTTCTCAATGCTTTCTGGGGCTCCAAAGGGCCATAGCCAGCCCGCACAATCATGCGCCTGAGTTCCTCCCAGAGGCCGACAGTATCGATATGGGCCGGACAAACCACCTCACACTGACCACAGGTAGAACATTCATACAGGCTAAATACAAATTCCTCCACCTGTTCTCTGGTGACTTCCTTGTAACCGCATAATCTGCCAATGACCTTTTTCAGTGATTCCCCGACCCTCTCACTTTTCATAATTCCGGATAGAAATCCGTTCTGTGATCTGGCAATTTTCAAAAAATCTATTATTTTCCGGCGCGGTATCAGGGTTTCTTTGGAATCCTGGTCATAAACAGGGCACCAGGAAAGACACTCCCCGCAACGGGTGCAGGCATCAAGCTCTATTAAACGCTTCATCTCCAGCTTATGTATGGGTATCTTTCGGACTGTCTCTTCTGGAGCTGGTTCCGATTCCAAAGATGTGGTCTCGTCTTTTTCATTCTTTATTTCATCGACCTTTGTTTCATCAATTGGAGAATCAGATACTTTGTTGTCTTCTTCGGTCATTTTAACACCTATAAATTTTTATTCCAATTAAACCCGCTTCTTATTTTTAACACCGTCCACAGCTTCTATAAAATAAGTCAAAGGAGTGTTAAACATATGCCGCATCTTCCCAAAGGGTAGATAGGCAATAAAAACTGCTGCCACCAAACCATGGGCGTACCACATCAACGGGTAAATGGATGCCCAGTCAAAGGGGAAAATAGAAAATACTCTGGAAACCATATATCCAACAAAAGAATAGGCTGCCATCTCACAAGGAATTCCAGTTACAAGAATCCTTGCCCCTTCAAGGAAAAAGCCCAGCAGGACAAGACCCCCAATGAGTATAAGGGTAATATTATCCTGAAATTCCGAGACCACATAATCTGGTTTAACAATAAAGCGTTTAACAACGGCCCAGACAATACCAAAGAGGATAAAAAGACCTAAAAGGTCATTGCTAAAGGCTGTAAACCAATGATTTTTATCTATCAAAGCTGTCAGTAAGTTCCCTTCAGAATTAAAATAATATCCAATTGCAGTAAAAAGACTTAAACCCAGACGCAGCAGGATGGCAGTAAAAATAAGGGAATGCATGGACCATCGGGAAACGCTCTCCTTAAGAATTCTCCTTTGAAAAAATATATCCAGAATAAATATTTTAATAAGAACAAAAAAGTGCTTTGAAAAAATCGTATTCCAGATTGATTCCGAACTTAAGCTGATCTTCCGGTGAAGGGATTTTTCTTCTCCCTTTACACTTCCCTTAAACCAGAATGCTATCATGAAAAAAATACCGGCCAGAAAGACAAGGCCTGCAAGGCCGAAAACCGGGTGTCCCATGGCCAGGGGGGAATTATGACACATAATGCATAAAGCACTTTTGGAAGGGAGAACCGCTGCCGGAGCCCCAACAGGATTATTTTTAAAATGACATTTTTTACATGTTTCTTCATCTTCTGCATCTGCCAGGGTATGATGGGAAAGGCTTATGGGAATACCATCATAATCAATGCGGGCAAGTTTCACCCGATGGTCTTTTGGGTCAAGTCTGACAAATTTTGATTGAAAATGGCATGCCTGGCAGGAAACCCTCAAATGGGGTTCATTGGCCGGGCTTTCAGAATGGGGTGTATGGCATTGGCGACATGTGGCAGAGGTTTCAGTCTTATGAGGTGAGCGGGCAACATCCGTATGGCAGTTTATGCATGCGATAAAATGATGGTCAGGCTGGTTCTTATTAAATGTATCAGGGGTAATCTGCAGGGTGATGTCTTTGGACCCATTTCTTTTTTTTATATCTGCTTCTTTGTGACAATCATAGCAAAAGGTTTGGGAGGCAATAACCCCTTCATTGGTATGAATATTTGGTGTTCTGTGGCAATCAAGGCAGACCAAAGGTTCTTGGGCCAAAGGTTCTTGGGTAGCTTCTTCAATGACCTTTGCAGCTTTTAAATCAGGAAGATTTGTTGCAAAAGCCGGTGGAAAATTTAAAGCTGCCATAAAAACCATGAGCCCACAACCTACTATAATAGATCCTATTGTTTTTAAATTCATAAGCCAATTCCCATTGAAAATTTAATTTTATTCATCACTACTTATTGCTCAATTTTATTTATTAAGACGGGTTAATCTGTTGTCGTTTCCATTCTTCCGGGTGATCTTCCATAAATCTTGCTTTTTCAATCTTTCCTGTAAAAATGGATTTTTCCATGGGAAAAATATCCGGGACAAGGTGGGTATCAGACATATGAACCACACCAATATATAAAACGGCCAATACGGCTTCATAAAAGTGAAAATAACCGGCAATATTAATAAAAAATCCAGGGAATATGCCTGCAAAAAACTCGGGAAACCAAAGCATAAGACCCGTTATACCCATACTTTGCATGCCAAGCAGCTCAGCCCAGTAATCATACTTTTGAAGATAGCTGAACCGATCGAATAAGGGAGGATTGCCCTTATTAAATAAATATCTTAAATTCTGATACAGGTCCCGGATATCTTTTTTCCCGGGCAAAATGGAATCGGGTCCTGATAGTTTTTGATTTAACACAAATTTATAATAAAAAAGCCAGAAGATGTGTACCAATATCCCCATATAGAGAAATACGGCACAAAACCTGTGTAACCATCCAGCCGCACCTGCCCCACCCATCAGGGAAACCAGGAACCTTGCCCATCCAAATCCGCTGAAATGAAGAAGAAATCCTGTGACAGCAAGAAGGGTAAAATTAAAAATAATAACTATATGCAGGATTCTGTGCAGGATATGAAACCTTTGAAAGGTTTCCTGAGGTTTTACATTTGTTTCCATCACTTATGTCTCCTCAATTTTTCGTGGAGTTTTCTTAACATAAAAAGTCCTGTGTGCATAAAGAAAAATGCAAGAACCGCAACAACAAGGATTAAAGCCAATACCCGCAGTGCATGGACCCATTTGATCCCTGATTTTTTGGCATCACTTTTCAGGTCAAGATTTTTTGTGCTGTCATGAATGATAATATTTGCAAATTCAGGTGGAGCCTCTGAATGGCAGCGCAGGCAGGCATTCAGTGCCGCCTCTTTATCCTTGAGAGAGAGCATGGTATGGGCTCCATGGCAATCCGTACAAAATGCTGCTTTTTCATATCCCAGGTTTACAGCAGCCTTGCCATGATAATTGGCAAGAAAACTTTCTTTCTGCTCCTGATGGCACGTTCCGCAGGTTTCGGTCATAATCTTACCAGTTTGGGCTCGGGACAGATGGGATTTAGAATAATGGGCTGAATGGCAATCTCCACATGCAGGCGCGTATCCTGTTTTTGAAGGATTACCCGTTGTTTTTTCCTTGGCAGCCGCCGTTGAATGCTCTCCTTTTAAAAAACGAGAATAGGCTGTTTTATGACATTTCCGGCAGGACTGGTAATCAAAATTTCTTCTGGTTTGGGTTTTAAGAAAATTAGCTGCATCAGGATCTGGGTGGGATTTTCCCCTGTCGAGACCCTTACCAAGCCCATTGCCTACCATGAGCCCGTGACATTCTTCGCACTTAAGACTGCCGTGGGCGGAAGCCGCATATTGATTCATATCCACAAACCAGGTGGAAAGTGATGCTGTATCGTTCCCGGCCCGGGCATAGGAAAACCATAAAAGGCCCAGAAGAACACATCCTGCCATCAAAAGCGGGACCATCCATCTGGTTTTTAATTTAGTTTTTATTTTTATAGTTCCGGATTGCAATTTCATCTCCTGTTGTGAAAATTATAGTGTTAGCGTATTGCCTGCCAATACTTTATTTAAATATAACTGGTTTTTTTTATATAAAAGCACTGAAATATAAATTTTGAGTAGTGAGAAAAAAGCCATCAGCTTAGCTTTTCTCACTACTCAGGACTCACTTGTCATTACTCTTTCATAATTTGTTGTGCCCTTCAGGGCATGGGCGTTAGTATGTTCATGATATTGGCCCGAACTATTAAACATGGTTGCAAAATACAGGTCAAAAAAAGAAATAGAAAGGACATGCAGCAAATCAAAGATGAGGGTTGCTGTTTTAAGGCTGTCCTGGTTCTCATCAAGCTGCTGTTTAATTTTGCGAAGTTCAATGGTTATTTGAATTGCAGCAGTTGTGATTCTATCGTAAAGGCCCGGCTCAACAATTAATACCTTGTTTTTTTCAAGAGCCCTCAGCCGTTTCCACATGGACTCAAGATAGACCCTCACTTTTTGCGGTGAATACACTTTTTGCCCGATCAGCCATTGGACAGGTAAAAACTCCAGACTGCCTGCCACGATTCTGGAATTGCTCAATTCACGTTTGATACATAAAAGCAATTCTTTGGCCTGTTTTCCACTCATCTTTTCTTTTGTGGCATAGCTGTCCTTATTATTTTTTGATTCAACAGGATCTTGCGCCATACCCTTCTCCCGGATCACAGCATCTATAATAAACTGGTTGGCCTGTTTAAACTTTGGGTGCTCAAGATGGGGTCCCAAAAGATAAAAACACCCCTGCTTTAGTGGAACCCTTACAACTGCGCCATTGCCCAAAAGAGTTTTCTCGGCAATTTCACTGGTTGTAAAAAAAGCGGTTTTGGGAGTAAACCCCTCATACACAGCAAGCACCCAGGATGGATCATGGGCTTTCATACCAGGTCCCCCGTATAGGGGGGCCTTGAATACACTGCTTCTGCCTTTGTCAAAAAAAGAAGTTGTTTTCAAAGACACGGCTTCCCTGACCGGATGAAACACAAAGTCATAGCCATAAGCTGCACAGGATTTACAGGTCTGAACTTCCGCACTGGGAAAAAGTTTACTTAAATTTGTGATCTTAACATCCACAAAATTGAACCAGTCAAGGGGCTTTTGGGAAGACTTCATGGGAAGATAAGCCCCTGCACAGGAGCCGATATAAACACCCCCCTGTTCAACAAATGACTTTATGTTCCGGCCGCCTTTTTTCCCAAGGCTCTGGGCCACGGCAAAAGTATCCCCGCCAGAGACAACCAATACATCAAGGGCTTTTATGTCGTTGTTCTCTACAAAAAATTCATCCAGAAAAACAAGGTCATAAAACCCTGCATTTTCAAACAGATCTACAAACCAGAGCCAGGAATGGGAAGTACCTGACCCTGCATATATCCCTATTTTCGGATGATTCATTTTTTATCCAAAAATCTTATCAATGACCGCATCCAGGGTTTCCCGGGTTAATTCAAGACCCGTACCCTGGCTTGCCAGTTCCAGCATGCTTTCTTCGGTGAGTTCAGGACACATTAAGGAAAATATGGGCTGAATTCCAAAAATCATGGATACTGCCTGTCTTCTTTCCCACCAGGCCATGATCTCATCTTCACCTGACAGACCAAAATCATTAAAAATTGGTCCTGTTGGGCACCAGGGTGTAAACAGACCTCTACCTGGAATGGCAACCGCACCGCTTATTGTATCAAAAGAGTTTTTTATCTCTTCCAGGGTAATTTTCCCACAAAGATCGGCAACGGCAAAGGGATCAATTCCATATTTTGCACATGCCTTTAAGGCACGACCTGCATCAACAGCTGAAAAGCCCATTTTTTTAAACCCAAGCAGGGCATAGATATCAGAGACAAGTACCCCTGGTTCATCTTTTTTTGATTCTTCTAAAAGACCCGGGTCTTCATCAAGAAAGAGTGCTGTATTGGTGGCATAGGGTGTAAAATAGTCTGCACTATGCCTGTGGGTGACAGACTCGATCCATTCTTCGACCCCTTCTTCTCCCAGGGCTGTAAGGATATGTGCAATCCCTTTTTTCTCAAGGAAACTATTCTCCTTGACTGCTTTGAGTATTTCAAGCGAATGTTCAACATAATCTTCAGGTTCGGCAATCTCTATCAGGCCCATACCCCTGAATGCAAATCCTTTCAGGTTTTTAGACCCGAATAATTTACCAAATCCAAACCGGTCGGGGCTGGTCCAATGGTTATAACAGACCTGGGCATAATCAGATCCTTTTTCACCGGCAGGGCCGATCATCATGGTCTGGAGAAGATCGTCCCCTACAAATTTTCTAAGCGCATCTGTTGATTCCCATACATCTTTTCCCCATACATCAGCAGCATCTGAAATATCTGCCACGCCGTCATGAATCCATAAATATACTGGAGATTCTGACCTGCCTTTGACCACAATATAATCAAACCCTGAATATTTTATTTCCACTCCTAATTTATATATAACCGGACAATGACAGACTTTCCCAGTTACCGGACTCTTTGCTGTTATCTGAGCCGAAGCGGAAGCAGGATATGTTGTGCCCGTAAGCAATCCAGTTCCAATAACAATGGGATCATCTTCCTTGTACTTGTCGTATAAATATTTTGTAATTCCGATACCGCCGATTTTTTCCTGGACAAGACTTTCATCCAGTTCTTCCTCTTCAACTTGGGCAGCGTTTAAATCTATGACAAGAATCTTATCCGTTGATAAATATTCCATACCAAGGTCTCCTTTTTAGTCCAGCGTAATTGCATCTACCGGGCAAAATGCAACGCACATGGGCCCGTAGTCATCCATATCTTCACAAAGGTCACAGCCCTCTCTTAGCAACATGGGTTTTGCCGAGGCATCTGCTTCTTTATCAGGATCAGCCTCTTCACCGATCTTGTTAATTTCAAGCCCTTCCGGACGTGCAACAATCAGTACATCTTCCTCTTTAAGAAGCATACCAAAATAATCTTTTTTTTCCTTGGCTCTATACGCAACGATACATGCTGAGAGAAAGGCAAAACCATCATCTCTATGATAGCTGCATACCATTTCGCAGGCCATGCAATTGGTACATTTTAAAGCATTGATTTTGATTCCCATTTTTTTTCCTCAATTTATTAGAATTTGGTTGATTTAAATTATAAACAGCATAATTCTCATACTATTATAATGTTAATACTACCATTAAGCGTATCATCTTCGTAGTCAATAGAAAAATAAATGTCAATAGAAAATATTAAAACATCCGATGTTTTAATATTTAAAATATTGCTTGACAATGATAAATGAAAATGTAATCGATGGATTACCTAATAAACGAAAACTAAAAAAATCAAAATGGAGAAATACTAAAATCGTGGGTTTCAAATTTGAAACAGTAAAAGCCAGCCGGATATCTGAAAATATTGCCGAACAAATCCGAAGTGCAATTTTGGAGGGGGAATTGAAGATCGGCGAACAACTCCCTTCTGAAAAAGATTTTGCCAAACATTTTGGCGTCAGCAAATCTTCTCTTAGAGAGGCATACCGGGTTCTGGAAGCATATGGTCTTCTTGAAATCCGCCAGGGTATGTCTGGTGGCGCATTTATAAAAGAGGTCGACATTAATACCATAAAAGACAGCCTTGTGAATTACTTTTTTTTTCAAAATCCAGGGCTCAGGAACTACACTCAGATCAGAACCTTTTTAGAACCGCAAGTTGTTAAAATATGTGCTGAAGAAATCACAGACAAAGATATTGAATACCTTGAAAATAATATTTTAGCCATGGAACAAAAATCAAACGGGAATAAATTCATCGGTGACCTTGACGTTGAATTTCACAAAAAGCTTGTTGATATAACTGGAAATAAAATTATAAGTTTGATTGTTGAAACCATTCAAACGACCTTGATTGGTATCAAACGGTTGGTGCACACGGACGAACAATTCTTAAAAATGGTCTGCGACGACCACAAAAAAATTGTTGCCGCATTAAAAGCACGTGACCCTGAAAAGGCAAGCAAAGCAATGCTGGAACATATTGATCAAGTGGAAAAAGGAATGATGGCAAGTAAAAGCGGGTCCATGATCATCACTGAAAAAGGCCTGTTAAAACAAAACCGAAAAAGCTGATAGTTTTTGAACCACTTAGCAGGAGGAAAAAAATGACCGAAATGCCAATGGAATCAAAAGTTGATTCTAACATCACAAAGAAACTATGTGAAATTGTCGGTGAAAAAAATGCAACCGATTATAAGCACATTCGTTATGCATACTCGTATGACCTGTCCTTTGTGAAGCCCAAGTTACCGGATTATGTTGTCATGCCGACAAGTGTTGAACAGGTTCAGGCAGTAATGAAATTTGCCAACCAGGAGAAAATTTCCGTTACGCCATTTACTGCGGGCACCAATATCGGGGGGCTGTGCATACCTGAAAACGGAGGTATTTTACTGGACATGAAGCGGATGAACAATATCATCCGAATTGATGAAGAATCTCACTACGCTATTATTGAGCCTGGGGTATCCCATGCCAAATTTGCCAGTGCCCTGGCCAAATACAATCTCAGGTTTAGTTGGCCGGTTGGACCGCCTTCAGCCTCGACTTCTTCCTGCGCCATCAGCCACGGAATCGGCGGTTTAAGCGCACGATATGGCCTGAACAGCGAGGAAATAACCAGCATGGAAGTGGTGCTGCCCACAGGTGAACTGGTCCGGGTCGGTTCCTGCGCCATCCAGGAAGATGCCTGGCACAGTTGCTTACCCTTGCCGAGAATGGACGGCCTGTTCACAGGATGGCTGGGCACCACTGGTGTTATAACAAAAATCGGTTTGCGTGTGCATCCCACACCACCTATCCTGAAAGTTTTTACAGCATCTACGGAAACCATCGGTCAAATGGCATCCTATCTTAGAACCCTTGGTAATTATGAAATCTGTGATGACCTGACAGGAGTATCATGGTGGCTTTCCCAGGTACCCATCCCTTATCCGTATAAACCCAAACCAGATGGTGTACCAGAATGGATTTCCTTTGCCACAACATTTTCCTGGACCCAGAAAGAAAAAGAAGCCAGGGAAGAAATCTGGAAAATGGTGGTTGATGAAGAAACCAAAAAAGGCTCGTCCTTAAAGGAGACTGTATATCCTGAAGAAGCTTTGAAGGCAAGGACCCAGCTACCCAGCCAGATTGTCGGCTCAACCAAGAATTATACCAAACAGGGAGGGGCTGGAATTTCATGGCCTGGAACCTTTACACCCGTCAACAAGTGGGAACCGGTTTATGAAGAATGGAAAAAAATCCTGATTGCCAGAAACCTGTCTCCCTCGGTTCGTGTAACCAATTACAGGGGCGTTCACTATGGCATGCTCCGGGCCATGATCCCCTTTCCGAAAAAAGATCCTGCATCCATAGAGAATGCGAGACAGGCCATAGTCGAATGCCTGAAAGTAGATCTTGATAACGGCGGTATCCCATACAAGCCACCCGTTGATTTTGGACTGGAGATAAATAAAAGGGCCCATCCCGGATATGTTGAGCTAATGAAAAGGATAAAATATATGCTGGATCCCAATGATATCATGAATACCGGGAAGCTGGCCCTTTAGACATTGTATAAATATAATTTAAAAAAATGTGCGTTTAAATATATTTGGAGGCTTTTATGAAGTGGGATATTGCTTCACTTGAAGAATTGGAAGATGTGATCTGGAAATGTACTGCATGTGGTAATTGTAAAACAACTTATGATTTTGGCCCCCCACCCACCTTTGGGGAAATATGCCCGGCCGGTGTGGAGTTTGGATTTGATGGAAACATGGCGTCCAAGGGTAAAATTGCATTTGCCAGGGGAATTCTTGACGGGCAGCTTGAATGGACTCAAGAATTTGTAAATGATATTTATAGATGCACCATCTGCGGCGGATGTCAGAACCAGTGCGAACTGGACCATAAACCGTTTATCCCGGAAATCATGGAAGCCATGAGACGTAAGGCAGTTGCAGATGGCGCAGGCCCCATGCCGACCCAGAAAGTGATTGCCCAGTCCATGAGAAGTTATGATAATCCTTACCAGGGTCCCAGAAGGGTTCGTACTGACTGGACCAGGCCCTTTAAGAAAGCAAAAAATCCCATCAAGAATATCATGAAAGAAGATGCCCCAATACTGTTTTATGTGGGCTGTACCGGCGCATTTAACCTACCGGTCAGAAACTTTCCTGTAGCTACTGCTTCCATATTCCAGAAACTGGGTCTTGATTTTGGTATTCTGGGTGAAAATGAAATCTGCTGTGGATCAACTGCCATGAGATTGGGGGACGTGGATGAATTCAAACGCGTGGCTGAAACCAATATGAAAACTTTCAAGGACCTTCATGATAACCACGGGGTTGAAACAATTGTTACATCCTGTGCTGGCTGTTTTCGGGCCATGAAAAAAGATTACAGCCTTTCAGATGAATATGAAGAATACCTGGGTGGCCTTAAGATCATACATACAACAAATTTTCTTTTCGACTATTTCAAGGAAGGCAAAATAAAATTTACAAAAGAGCTTCCCTGGAAAGTCACCTATCATGATCCCTGTCACACGGGTAGACACCTGATTGATTATGATGTAGATGAAGATGGTTCCAAACAATGGAAAGGATCTTACCTTGGGAAGAGTGAAGACAACTGCCTGTATGACGTTCCCCGTGAAATGCTAAATGCCATTCCCGGGCTTGATTTTGTGGAGATGGAGAGAATCCGCAGCAACTCCTATTGTTGTGGCGGTGGCGGTGGCGTTATGACAGGGTATGGGGACTGGGCTGCAAAAAATGCCGGATTAAGGATACAGGAAGGCATGGATACAGGGGCGGAGAAAATGGTTTCCATTTGTCCCTTCTGTCATTACAACCTGAATGAAGGTTCAAAAAGGATTCAAAGCGATATGAAGGTTTATGATCTTGTCGAACTTATAGACATGGCTCTTTAGGACAATCCAAAACCAATATTAGTGCAGTGGGGACAGATTTAAAAAATCTGTCCCCAATAATTACAATGGCGAACTATTAATAAAAACCAGGGGGGAATAATGAATTTAAAAGAAAGAGTTATGAATCAATTGGAGGGAAAAACCGTTGATATGACCCCTGTCGGGTGTACCACAACCTATGGCATGGTGGATTTGATGAAAAAATGCGGTGCTGAAAGACCGCTTGCCGACACTGATCCTGAAGCCATGACGACTCTGGCACTGGCAGCTGAGCTGGCTGGATTTGAAATGATCAAAGCCATGGGATGGGATATTACCCCCATGAGCGAAGCATTTGGATGCGGGATGGGAATCCCGCAAATTGATCTCCAGTATTGCATCAAAGAACACCCCTATTCAGAAAGCCTGGAGGGGTTGGATTATCCCTCTGATTTTCTTGATAGAGGAAGATTTCCTGTTTTTAAAAAACAGTTTGAAATGCTGAAGGAAAAAGTGGGTGGTCAGAAGGCAATTTTCGGTGAATCAGAAGGCGCCTTTACCTGTGGAGCCAACCTTGTGTCCACTGAAAATTTTATGAGATGGACATTTAAGCGGCCAAAAGATGTTGAAAAGGTTCTTGAAATCACCAAACAGGCCATGATTGATGTCATTAATTTTGCCTTTGAAAACGGGGCAGACTACTATGTCATGGCAGAACCCACTGCAGGACCTGCCCTCATGAGCCCGAAAATGTTCAAAAAATTTGTCGTACCTGTATTGTCGGATATTGTTGCCAAAACAAAGGGTCCCCTTGTTCTTCATATTTGCGGCAATACAGATATGATTATTCCTTTGATGTGTGAAACCGGTGTTAAAGGGATAAGCATTGAAGAGGGTGCCAATATGAAAGAAGCTGTCAAAATCGCCCATGAAAACGGTGTCCGGGTATTCGGTAATGTAGCCGCGGCCACAACACTTTTTATGGGAACACCTGAAGAATCTTATAAGGAAGCTTTTGCCGCGCTTGAAAATGGAACAGATTTCCTATGTCCCGGGTGTGGTATCGCACCGGGATCGCCGCTTGAAAATATTTTACAGTTGAAAAAAGCCAGGGACAATTTTTTTAAATAACGCCGTTTAGGTCAGTGGGGAATCCTTAAACACCTTAAAAAGGGTGAAAGGAAATCCCCTATAAGAATAATTCATCATTAATTAGGAGGTAGAAAATGAAGAGATTTATTACAATTTCGCTGAGTTTAATGATCGCTGTCCTGTTATTGGCACCACAACAGGTGTTTGCAGCAAAGCCTGTTAAAATTGGCGTATTGGTTCCCCTGACCGGTATTGTTGCCCAGGGTGGGCTTGAGATGAAGTATGGCATTGAAATGGCTGCTGAAGAAAAGGGAACTGTCCTGGGAAGGCCTATTGAATTGATCGTTGAAGACACCCGGGTTAAACCTCCCGTTGCCGTAACAAAAGCTGAAAAACTGGTTTACAAGGATGACTGTAAAGCATTGATCGGTGTATTTTCCAGTGGTGTAGGCCTGGCGCTTGCCAAAAATATCGATAAACTGAATGTGCCCTTTCTTAGTACCCATGTGATGACAACTGCATTTTATGGTCTTCATCCACTTGTTTTCAGAAGTGGTCAGCTGGCCAATGATCAGACTGCGCTTGGCAATGTAAAAGGTATTCTGGCACGTCCAGAGCTGAAGAAAAAAACCTATTATGTCATTGTACACGACTATGCATGGGGCCATGATGGCGGTCAAAGATTCCTTGACCTGGCCAAAGAAAATGGTATTAAAATTTATAATGATACCTATGACAAGGCACCCATCAAGACCAAAGACTGGTCATCCTATATCAGCAAAATCAAAGCCTCTGGAGCTGATGGGGTTTACATTGTTTTTATTACCAATGTCATCCCTGCTTTTGCCAAACAAATGTCTGATTTCGGCCTCCAGGATAAAATAAAGATCATATCTGCAGCCGCTCCCGGACCGCTTGAGCTGGAAGCTGGCGGAGAAGCATGTTACGGTATCTTTGGTGCCTCTGACTGGTCATGGGATGTGGATAATGCCAATTCCAATGACTGGGAAATGAGATTCTGGAAAAGATTTAACACCATACCTTCTGATGCAGCTGTTCACAGCTACGTGGGTGCGATGAACCTTTTCAATGCAATTGAAAAGGCAGGCTCTACTGATGCTAAAAAAATTGCTGCTGCCCTGAAAGGTATCAGTTTTGACGGTCCTTACGGACCAGTTCGAATTTCCGCAAAAGATAACTGCATGCGAAATTCAGCTGTTCTGACTGAAACCATGGCAGCACCGGAAAATCCTTTTGGTGCCAAGGTTTATATGAAAGTTTTAAAAACATTTACGGCAGACGAACTGGGACCTCCGGAATAAAGGGATGCTAAAAAAAGTTTAGCAAGTAACTCTTTTTTCTAAATTTTAAACCAAATCTGTATGAAAATATTCAACAAGAGACTATTTTCATACAGATTCACAAGACAGGCAATCGTATTATGGGTGTACCACTCGGAATTATAGTAGATATCACATTAAACAGTCTTGTTCTCAGCGGCGTGTTTCTCATTGTAGCCATTGGTCTGAATATTATTTATGGGCTGAGCCGTATAATGAACATGGGACATGGTGCTTTATATGCTGTTGGTGCCTATACTGGCTATACGCTGGTGGCAAGCGGTTTGAATTATTTTGCAGCTCTCCTCATTGCGCCAATAATAATTGGCGCTGTTGGATTGTTAATAGAAAGGACCATTATTGCGCCCATGCGCAAAAGATCCATGGTATACACTTTGATCCTGACCTATGGCTTGATGTTTTTTCTTGACGGCATGATTAAATATGTCTGGGGAAATAAACCGTGTTTTATTGATTTACCCGCATTTTTGCAAGGCACGATTCCCATCCTTGGAACTCAATATCCTATTTTCCGGCTGGCGACCTTATTCTTCATCTGTGTGATAATGGCTGGTTTAATGCTTTTTTTAAACAAAACCAAAGTCGGAATAATCCTGCGCGCGTCTAGTACAATTCCTGAGATGGTATCCTGCCTGGGAATCAATATGAGCTATGTTCACATGGGTGCGTTTGTTCTGGGTTGTATCATGGCCGGGATGGCCGGTATCATTGCAGGCCCCTTGACAACCATTGATCCTTTGATGGGCAGTGAAATGTTGATCTCTTCCTTTGTTGTAATCGTTATCGGCGGGCTGGGGAGCCTTCGAGGGGCAGTTATTGCAGCAATTCTTATTGGCGTAGTCCAGACACTTGCAGAATTTTTTATCACTGATTTAGCAATGGTAATCGTTTATGTACTTATGGCGGTTATCCTTGCGTTTATGCCTCGCGGCATTCTTGGGGAAGGAAAGTTTGAATAATGAATAACACAACAACCATACCTGGTATTAAAATGGGATTCTATCCTTTAAAAATTCTTATGATTATTCTGCTTTTATGCGGTATAGGGGTGTTTCCATTTATATCAGAAAATCGATTTTACATCAGCCTGATCACTGAAATGATGATTTACGGCCTGCTTGCCATGAGTCTGGATGTCCTCTTGGGTTACACAGGGTCATTGTCATTTATGCATAATGCCTACATGGGGATCAGCGCTTATGTTGTCGGTCTTTTTTTAATCTTTATATCACCCACCTCATTGTGGATGGCCTGTTTAGCAGGTATTATATTTACCTCCCTTGTGGCATTGCCTGTGGGCTGGGTTCAGGTGCGGACCGGGGGTCTGGCATTTGCTTTGCTGACAATGGCCTTTGGTATGATGTTCCATACAATTGTATGGAAATGGTATGACGTAACTGGTGGTGATGACGGTTTGATGGGAATGCCCAATCCCGATATCAACCTGTTCGGATGGAACCTTGGTAGCACTGCTAATCCTACCGTAATCTATCTTTTTACCCTGATTATTGTGACCATTTGCTTTTTTCTTACCCGCAGAATTATCAATTCCCCCTTTGGGGCAATTCTTGAAGCCATACGTGAGAATGAAGACCGTGCTTCCTTTGTGGGCATTAATGTGCGTATGTACAAACTTCTGGGATGGATGCTTGCCTGTATTCTGGCCAGTGTCGCCGGTGCTTTGTTTATCCTTTATAAAGGATATATAGGCCCCACCACCATGAGCGCTTTTGCTGGAGCCGGCGTATTGATGATGGTTCTTCTGGGCGGCATGGGCTCTTTATGGGGTGCATTTGTAGGCGCGGCTATTTTTATTTATATTCAGGACTATATCAGTACCATGACAGAACATTGGGAAATCTTTCTTGGACTGGTTGTTATTTTTCTGGTCCTGTTTTTACCAACTGGATTCGCCGGTCTGGGCGATCATCTAAAGCGATTCAGAAAGGGTTAATAATGGCTGAACTACTCTGTACAGAAAATTTATGTCGTAAATTTGGTGGCGTTTTGGCTACAAACAAAGTTTGTTTTAGTGTAGACAAGCATGGTTTAACATCTATTATAGGTCCAAACGGGGCCGGCAAAACAACTTTTATCAATATTGTTACCGGGAAAATAGGCGCAAGTTCCGGCAAGATATTTTTTAAAGAACAGGAGATTACCAATAAACCAACCCATGAACTGGTAAAAATGGGTATCTGCCGGACTTTTCAAATTAACAGTATTTTTGAAAATCTCAGTGTGTTTGAAAATTTAAGAATTGCCAGGCAGGCTAAAGATGGTGGTTCTTTAAGGATTTTCTCTTCAAAACAAAGCCTTAAAAAAGTAACTGAGAAAACCTGGGCATTAGTGGAACGTCTTGGATTAAAAGACCTTGCAGCCAGACCTGCAAAGAACCTGGCATATGGCGATCAAAGGGTACTGGAGGTGGCAATTGCCATGGCCGGTGATCCCAAAATCCTGTTTTTAGATGAACCCACTGCGGGAATGTCACCGGGAGAAACCCGGCATATATCAAAACTGATTAAAGATCTGGCCAATGAAATTTGTGTTGTACTGGTTGAGCATGATATGGATATGGTGATGAGTATTTCAGACAAAATTACTGTTCTTCAATACGGCTGTACTATTGCAGAGGGAACACCAGAAGAGATCCGAAACAATCAGCAGGTCAGGGAGGCATATCTTGGAAAAGAGGAATAAAATCCTTAATATTGAGGAAATTCACACCTATTATGGCGTAAGTCATGTTATTCAAGGTTTGTCCATGTACGTAGAAAAACAGGAAGCTGTTTCGATTCTTGGACGAAACGGGGTTGGAAAAACCACTACCCTGAGGTCTATTATGGGACTGACCCCGCCCCGATCCGGAGACGTATATATTAATGGTGCTAAGACAACAAGGTTTCAACCCCATAAAATTTCCAAAATGGGGGTGGCCTATGTGCCTGCTGAAAGGCATATTTTTCCTGGGTTAAGCGTGGAAGAAAATCTCATGCTTGCGGCCAGGCCGGGAAATGGCAAAGATGACTGGACACTTGAAAAAGTATGTGATCATTTTCCAGTACTTGCAGAGAGAACCACGCAGGACGGTGCAACACTAAGTGGTGGTGAGCAGCAGATGCTGGCCATTGGTCGGGCCCTGATCAGCAATCCAGAAATCATCATCATGGATGAGCCTTCACAGGGGCTATCCCCTTTACTTGTGCAGATGATCACAGATGTTGTCTTAAAATTCTGTATCCAGTCCGGAATAACAATGCTGATAGTTGAGCAGAATTACCGCATGGCACTTAAAGTAGCCAGCCGGCATTATTTAATGGGTACCAAAGGTGAGATTGTTAAAGTGGCTTCAACCAGGGAACTTATGGACAATCCGGAAATTATTCAATCCCATTTGTCTGTGTAATAATAAGTTATGGATAAAAATCCCTTTTTGCTTATATTTGACAATACATAATGAAAAACAGTTTCAATAAAAAAATAATGTTCTTTGGCTGTCCCATGGATTGTGATGAAAAATATGATTCCATTCAAGAAAAACTTCATATGCTTCAGACTGCCCAGGGATTTAATGATCCGCTTGAGGGAGTTTTGGACCATCTTGGTTCTGATATCCCAAAGGATTGCTGGGATAATCTTGGCTCATTACCCGTACCATCCTGGCTTGGCCCTAAACCGCCTTCAACTGATCACTCAAAAATCACCACTGAAAATTTTATTTCTTTTATTGACAATAATGGATGTAAAAAATTTGCAGATGAGGCAGATCAATTTGTTAGCGATAAGATTCTGCCTGATATTCCCTGTATGGTCGGAATTGACCATTCTCTTACCGGAGGCGTTTATTCTGCCCTGTCCCGCCATTACGGCAAAGACAATTTGTCTTTAATTATTATCGACAGTCATACAGATGCTGTTCCCATGCCTGTGCTTGCAGGAGCAATTCAATATGATATAGACAATAACCCATCTTCTGTCCATGATAGCAATGATCCGTTTTTATATAATCGTTTGGATTCCTACAATGCCAGTTCCTTTGTGCACAAACTGGTTACGGAAAAACAGGTGGACCCGAAAAATCTTTATATTATCGGAGTCAGCGATTATCCTGAAAAAAAATTTCTGCGGATCAAGGATCCTCGCATCAAAAAATATAACAATGCCTATGCGAGCCTTAAACGCATGGGAGCAAAAATCATCACTAAAAAAGAATGCAAATTAAATCCTGAAAAAATTTCAGGGTTTTTTAAAAATATCTCCACTCCCTACATCTATATTTCCATTGATATGGACATAGGGGCGAACAATGCCCTTGAAGGTGTAAGGTTTCGCAACTGGAAAGGATTAAATGAATCACAAATCTATAAACTGTCAGATGCTGTGGCAGAAATTTTTTCCGATTCGACTCAACTTGCTGGCATGGATATTTGTGAAATAGATCCACGCAGGGCTGGTGCACTTAATCCTTCAGGCAGAGATAGGACCTATGAAATCGCTGCAAACCTGATAAAAAAAATCGCATTTAATCTGGAAAGGGAAAATCTTTCTTCTTCCGGTTAATATTTTACCATAATAACCAAGATAACAAGAAATAACTTAAACAAAGGAGCACAAATGGAACAAAACAGGTATTATGATATTGAAGATGAATCAGCAGACAATCCCGTAAAAAAATTAAAATATTTTGTCGATGGAGAATTCAAAATATCAGCCACAACAAATTATATGGATTGTTATAACCCCTCCACTGGAGCCGTTATCGCCCATGCCCCGCAATGTACACAAGACGAGGTGGATGAGGCCATACAAACCGCCCAAAAAGCATATCCAGAATGGGCTGCAACCCCTGTGAGCAAAAGGGTTCAGGTTTTATACAAATTTAAAGCCCTTGTTGAAGAACACTTAGAAGAGCTGACCTACCTTTTGTGCGAGGAAGAGGGAAAAAACTGGACAGAATCCATGGGAGACGTGTTAAAGGTGAATGAAGTTGTTGAATTTGCCTGTGGCGCCCCCCACCTGATGAAGGGCGAATCCGTCATGAATGCCAGTAAAGGGTATGATACGGTTCTCTACCATCATCCCATGGGCGTTTTTGCAGGCATTGCACCCTGGAATTTTCCTGCCATGATCCCCCATGGGTGGATGTCCCCCATCTGTATTGCCACAGGAAACTGTATGATTCTCAAAGCAGCCAGCTTTGTACCCCAGTCAGCCTTGCGTATGGCTGAACTCTGGCGTGAGGCAGGACTTCCCAAAGGCGTTCTCAGTGTTGTAACTGCCGGAAGAAATGAAGCTGAAATTTTTCTAAAACATCCGGATATCAAAGGCGTAAGCTTTGTAGGTTCCACAAGCGTGGGTAAACATATCTACAAAACAGCCGCAGCACATGGTAAAAGAGTTCAGGCTTTGACTGAAGCAAAAAACCATGCCCTGGTTCTAAAAGATGCAAAGCTTGAAAGAACGGCCAGGGGAATAATCAATGCCTATTGCGGATGTGCCGGTGCAAGGTGTATGGCCTGCCCTGTCATTGTAGTTGAAAACGAGATTGCCGATGAGCTCATCGCCTATCTGAAAAAATTTGTCTCAGAAATGAACCTGGGACCTGCATATGATCCCAAAACAGGCATGGGACCCATCATGAATGAAGGTCACATGAACTTTATAAACGGCTGGATTGAAAAAGGGATTGAAGAGGGAGCAGAGCTCATTGTTGATGGCAGAAATCCCGTTGTAGAAGGTTATGAAAACGGATTTTATATTGCACCCACCATTTTTGACCATGTTACTCCGGAAATGACCATTGGGGATAAAGAAGTTTTTGGACCTGTGCTTTGTATCAAGCGGGTTGATTCCTTTGAAGAAGGTATCACCCTTATGAACAACAGTCCCTTTGCCAACGGGTCAGTCATTTATACCCAGAACGGACACTATGCCCGTGAGTTTGCATTCCGTTCAGACGCCGGCATGGTGGGTGTTAATGTCGGCATTCCCGTTCCTCTGGGAATTTTTGGCTTTACCGGTCACAAGGATTCTTTTTTCGGAGATCTCCATGTCATGGGTCAGGACGGTTTTAAGTTCTTTACTGAAACCAAGTGTGTTACCCAGACCTGGTTTCCTGAAACAAACGAAGCTGTCGGCAAAGTAGATACCTGGGATGGAACCATTTCATCAATGCCGGACAAGCACAAATAGGCTTTAAACGCCTGTATTTCTGCAGCCCGGCCCGGTATATTTTTTTAGACTGTTTTGCCGGGTTGCAGAATTCATTTTCTGAAACTGTGCTGTTTGATATCTTTAGTTAGCTCAAATCCACCATCAAATTTTCGTTTATGGTACCTTGATGGTGGATCAGGGTTAGGATTTAAACTTGTTAGAAGGAATGATCTCTGATAAAAGCAATGTTGTTTTCTGAGTTAAAATGGAGATTCAAACATGCACCATCTCATAACCGAGATACAAAGCCTGGGCATCCAAGTCCATGAAAAAATTACCGGCCGTAAGAGCGGCGCAGGCCCTGCCGAGGGCCGTG
>CAYWGN010000016.1:0-36645 GCA_964457495.1 uncultured Desulfobacula sp. | reverse complement strand
GTGTAGCCCGACATAGAGCCTGTCAATATGTCCCATCCAGCGATGGAAAGGCAAACTGGCCTGAACGGGTTGGCATAAATTGGTTAAAAAATATGATTCTTATGGCAAATATCCAAATATTTCAAAACGCTCTTGTCATAAGCAGATGAATCATTTATGATATTTTAATCAATATATCTTATCGTTTATTTTAATCTCATTTTTCTTTTATGGCATATTAATTGCCTTTTAAAACAAAAAAGAATTAACTAAAAACAAAAAGAATTCCCATTAAGGTGTGTCTGATGAGAAAAAATATTTTAATCAATATTATCAATTCTACCTATACATTTTATCGTGATGGTTTCAGGGGAATGGTTCTTGGGAAAAAACTGTGGACAATCATTCTGATAAAACTGTTTGTGATGTTTGTAGTACTGAAACTTTTTTTCTTTCCCAACTATTTAAACACAAGATTTGCCACGGATGAAGAAAAAACAAATTATGTCCTTGAACAAATCACAAGGACTGCTTCCAAAAGCCAATTAAAATGATATTTTTAATACAAAACCAAATTTTATTTAGCAGGAGGATCAAAAATAATGATTGATATTGATTTGAGTATGGTAAACTGGGCCAGAGCGCAATTTGCTCTTACCGCCATGTATCACTGGATATTTGTACCGTTGACACTGGGCCTTTCTTTTTTATGCGCCTTTTTTGAATCGATTTATGTGCGCACAGGAGATAAACAATGGCAATCCATTACAAAGTTCTGGATGACATTGTTTGGAATCAATTTTGCAATCGGTGTTGCAACAGGAATAATTCTTGAATTTGAATTTGGAACAAACTGGTCAAATTATTCCTGGATAGTCGGAGATATTTTTGGGGCTCCCCTTGCCATTGAAGGAATTTTTGCTTTTTTCCTTGAAGCCACTTTCTTTGCTGTCATGTTTTTCGGGTGGAACCGGGTTTCAAAAAGATTTCATCTTTTTTCCACATGGATGGTCGCCATTGGTTCAAATCTTTCAGCAGTATGGATTCTTGTGGCCAACGGCTGGATGCAGAACCCTGTTGGTATGCTATTTAATCCCGAGACAGCACGATTTGAAATGAACAATTTCGCTGAAGTTGTATTTAATCCTGTGGCAGTTTCTAAATTTGTTCACACTTCAAGTTCTGGATTTTTATTTGCTTCTTTATTTGTCCTTTCAATTTCCTGCTGGTATCTCATAAAGGGCAGACATCTTCAAATGGCTAAAAAATCCATTGTTGTCGCATCTGTATTTGGTCTGCTTTCTTCAAGCTTTGTTGCTTTTACCGGTGATGAATCTGCTTACGTGGTTGCCCAGAAACAACCCATGAAGCTTGCCGCAATTGAAGGTTTATACAAAGGACAGATAAAAGCGCCCATTGTTGCTGCCGGGATTCTCAATCCTGATAAAAAGCCGGGAGACCATCAGGATCCTTTTCTAATAAAAGTGGAAATCCCCTATCTTCTTTCACTTTTAGCAAACCGCTCCCTTAATTCATTTGTACCGGGAATTGACGATCTTGTTTATGGTAATGAAGAACAAAAAATAGAAAGTATTGCATCAAAAATTGATAAAGGTAAAGCAGCAATAAATGATCTTACACAATTTAAGCAGGCCAAAAAAGAAAACAACAGCCAAAAAGCTGAAATATCATTGGCAAATTTCAGGAAAAACCAGGAATACATGGGGTACGGGTATCTCAATAAACCTGAAGAAGCAATCCCATCGGTTGCCATCCCCTATTATGCCTTTCACATCATGGTTGCTTTAGGAACACTTTTCCCAGTTATTTTTGCTGCATTTCTTTTTTATGCCTTAAAAGATTCACTCACCCAAAAAAGATGGTTGCTTCCTGTTGGCTTAATATCCGGTCTGCTTGGTTTAATTGCCCAGCAATCCGGATGGGTTGTAGCTGAGGTAGGTCGTCAACCCTGGGCCATTTACGGTCTTTTGCCCGTTAAAATGGCAACAACAAATCTTACAGCTGCAAATGTTCAGATTACATTCTTTATGTTTTTAGGGTTGTTTACCATTTTACTTGCTGCTGAAATAACAATCTTGCTTAAACAAATAGCCATTGGACCTGATGGAGGGCCGTTAAAATGATTTCAAACCTTGACTATGCAACCTTGCAACATCTTTGGTGGATCATTTGTTCCATTGTTGGTGCGCTTTTCCTGTTTCTTACCTTTGTTCAGGGGGGACAGACGCTTTTGTGGCAGGTCGCTAAAACCGATCTTGAAAAATCATTGGTGGTAACATCTCTTGGCCGCAAATGGAAAATGCCTTTTACAACCCTTGTTCTGTTTGGCGGCGCATTGTTCGCAGCCTTTCCAAAATTTTATGCAACCAGCTTTGGCGGTGCGTATTGGGTATGGATGCTGATTCTTTTTTCGTTTATCATTCAGGCTGTCAGCTATGAATATCGGAAAAAACCGAATAATCTTTTGGGATCGACGGTTTATGAGCTGTTTCTTTTTATAAATGGCTCAATCGGGGTTCTGTTGATTGGTGCAGCAGTTGGTACATTTTATACTGGTTCAAATTTCACCCTTGACCTATATAACAGGGTAACCTGGGATTATACCTTAATGGGGATAAACTTAAGAGGACTTGAAGCTGCTTTTTCCCTATTCAATCTTTCCCTTGGAATTTTTCTTGTGTTTAATGCCAGGGTTTTAGGCGCTTTATACCTTTTAAACAGTATTGATCTTTCTTCAACGCCGGATCTTGAATCAAGATTGCGAAAATCGCCCTGGAATAATTTCCTTATTGCCCTGCCCTTTTTGCTTTATGTGCTTGTCTGTATTCTTTTTATGAAAGGATTCAGTGTAGATAATGCAGGTGTTGTTTCTTTAGTCTCTTCTAAATATCTATCAAATCTCTTAGCCATGCCCTTTTTGCTTATAATGCTACTAGCAGGAATAATACTTGTGTTATATGGCGTTCTTTCAACTTCATTCAAAAAAAGTAATAAAGGAATCTGGTTCAGTGGATTAGGCACTATATTTGTAGGTCTTGTTGTACTTATTCTTCCTGCATTCAATAACACTGCATTTTATCCATCAAAACTTGATCTTCAATCAAGTCTTACAATCTTTAATGCCTCCTCCAGCATGTTTACTTTGACAACCATGACCTATGTAGCACTGGGCATACCTGTTGTCCTTGTCTATGTTATTTACGTCTGGAGACTTATGGATTCAAAAAAACTGACTGTGGCAGAAGTTGTTGATGAAGAATCCTATTAATTATAAATTGTTCTATCAGTTTATAAAAAACGACAAAAAAGGAGATTATATTTATGAGCGCAGTACTTTTGATACTTTATGTTATTTTGATAATTGTATCTTATAAAGGGATTATGATTGCCCTTAAAAAAACTGATCTATTGTAACTTTTCCATTTTTTGCTTTTAACAGGAATAGTTATGATATAGAATATATATAAATTGCAATCAAAATTTAAGGAGATTTAAAATGGACAAGTATGTATGCGGACCTTGTGGTTATGTGTATGACCCGGCAGATGGTGATCCAGACAATGGCATTGACCCTGGAACAAGCTTTGAAGATCTTCCAGATGACTGGTGCTGCCCAATCTGCGGCGCTGAAAAAGACGAGTTTGAAATAGAATAAATGATTGTAACAGCCGGGCAGCCAGATTTATGCTGCCCAGCTGGTTTTTTTAAGAATCAGCCAGATCAAATGCCAGGATATCTGAAATATTTAATTCCAGCATTTTTATACTTGCTAATGCTCTTTTTGAATTTTTTTCCAGGGCTGGAAATTGTTTTGCCTCTGCTTCAAGTTCAACCAATAATTGTTTTACCTTAAGGATTTTCTCATTAACCCCTTTCAAGTTGGAGAAATTTTTCATTGCCTTTTTTCCTTTTAATCAAAAATTTTTTTTCCGCAAATCCTTAAATCGCTTTGCCTTTACTTCATATCTTGGCAGGCTGCCATAATCATAAAATTCAATCTGGTACCCCAGATTTGTTTTCAATCTGAGCTGATCTTTTAATCTGCTTTCAATGCTCAATCTGGTCACTTCGGGCAAAAGCTCAACTTTAAGTTTTATCCTGTCTACATCTCCTTGTTTATCCACAATAATCTCAAACTCATCGCCAAGGCCGTCAATGGATCTGACCACTTCTTCTATGGCGCCGGGAGATAGCAATACCCCTTTCACCTTTGTAATATCGTCTGAGCGACCAATGACACCGCCTTTGATCAATCTAAAAGACCGGCCGCAGGAGCAGGATTCTGAATCCCATTCAATCACATCCTTGGAATCAAATCTAATACAGGGCTGTGCCATCCTGTCCAGGGCAGTGATAATCATTTTTCCTTTTCGCCCAGGCTCTTCTATGATCTCACCCGTATGAATATCTTCTATTTCCACAAGAAACATGGCTTCATTGACATGCATTCCATGTGGCTGGTTTGAACACTCGTATGACCATGCACCGATTTCTGTTGCACCGGAATGGTCATATACTTTAGCACCCCAGGCATCTTCCATCCTTTTTTTCGTACTGGGAATACCTGCCCCGGGCTCTCCTGCACAGGTAATCTTGTTAATGGAAAGCAAACTTGGATCTATGCCCATGCTATTTGCCACATCTGCCATTCTTAAGATATAGGTAGGGGTCGCCATCATGGCTGTTGCATTTAATTCTTTTATTTTCAATATGCGGGCCTGGGTATCAAGAACACCCCCCGGCACCACTTCGCAGCCCAATTTTTCCGCTGCATAGTGACCTGCCCAGAATGCCACAAAAATATTATATCCAAAGGGAATAAACACACGGTCTTTGGTACGATATCCCTGGGCCCATAAAATAAAAGACCAGCATTCTGACCACCATTCCCAGTCCTGCCAGGTATCGGGCTGATAAACTGGCTGGCCTGTTGTACCACTTGTCTGTCTGAAAATTGATACCTCTTCCAGGGGTACACACAAGGCATCTCCATAGGGGAAGGGATCTTTATTCTGAATCCCCCTCATCATTGATTTTTCAACCTTTGGAATTTTTTTTATATCATCAAAGGAACAAATGTCATCCGGGGTTAACCCTGCTGTATCATAGAGTGCCCTATGAAATTTTGAATGGCTATAAGCCCAGTTTAATATTCGTTTGAATTTTTTAAACTGCAGAATTTTAAGTTTTTCCCGGGGCATTGTTTCCAAAACCGGGTTCCAGTATTCGTTGTGATTCATATGGCGCGTCCTTCATTAAGGATTTGGAACAATGGGTCTGCGTTTTTTTCAGGAGGTCTCTTGAAAAGGTGCATCCCCATTATTCCAAATGTTTTAATCTGAATAAAATGCTTTCTTTACTGATTTTTTTTCAGACTGGTTTTCACAAATTCAACAATCTTTTTGCCATCAAATCCATTTTTATTCATCTTTTCAATATATTCATCTAAAACAGGGGTAATTGTCTTTTCCCATCTTTTTGATTCTGCATCACTCAACTCAATCACTTCATGTCCAAGGCTTTTAAAATATTCCAGTCCTATCTTATCGCTCTTATCCCAAGCTTCTCCATGCTTTGGGATCCATTCCTGATTAATTTTGGTGATAATTTTTTGAAGATCCGCGGGGATTGAATCCCATTTTTGTTTATTCATAACCACATAAAATGATGACGTGTAAGCGATTGAAGTACTCATGGTCAGATAATCTACAACTTCACCCATTCGCCAGCCTTTGTTTACTTCAATGGGATAAAGCGCGCCTTGAACAATTCCTTTTTGAAGACTTGAATAGAGTTCCGGCATGGGAAGAGAGACTGGTGTGCCGCCAAGGGCCCGGATCACTTGTGCGCTGGTGCCGTGACCACGAAGTTTCATCCCTTTAAAATCCTCCATGGTTCGAATAGCCTTTCCCTTTGAATGAAGAAGGCCAGCGCCATGGGCATGAAGATACATAACTTGAGTATCTGACAATTCCTTAGGGTTAAATTCATTGTAAAATTCGTTTACAACTTTGGTGGCCTGAACACCGCTTGTATAACCTATCGGCAGATCAACAGCTTCCAAAACGGGAAATCTTCCTCTGGTATAAGCAAACAACGCCGAACCGATATCGGAAAGTCCTGAAACAACACCATCATAAACCTGTTTTGATTTGGTCAGTGTCCCACCGGGATAATATTCAACAAAAACTTTTCCCTTGGTGCGCTTTTTAACTTCATCACACCATGCTTGAGCCAATTGACTTTGAATATGGGTGGGGGGGAAAAAGTTGGAATAGGTCAATTTAATAGGATTGGCATAAAGAACGGAAGTAAAGAAAAATGCACATAAAAAAAAGGGGATACTCCAAAAATACTTAGATTTTTTCATTTTAATACTCTCCTTGGGTTAAATTCATAATTATTGATTTCAGGATAAAAAAGCCATCACCTCCTTTCATATTTTTTGATATTTTTTTAAAAAAATCGGTCAAATTAATGCGTCAAAGAAATTGCATCGTACATAATTGGCTTATACTATCCTGGGATAGATTAGGATACCAGAGGTATATTTCAGGGTAATACCAGGTATGAAATATACCTGTTATTTGGTGGCAGATAAAAAACTTCTAAGATTTATGCTCTTATTTGTAATTCCAATCTTTTTCCGGATACTCTTGCGATAAAACTCAATGGTTTTCCCTGATAAATTTAAAATCTGAGCAATTTCCTTGGTTGTCTTACCAAACTTTACCAGGTTGGCCACCTGGATTTCAGAGGGAGTGAGATTTAAAAATTCCAGGGAAAGCCTATGTAAAAATGGAGAGACAATGTCGTTCAAAGTTGATTCCATGATCTCAAGACACCCTTGCTGCCTGTCGTTAAGCCGGGCTTCCCTCATTCTCTCGATATAAGGGATAATAAGTTCCCTGACATTCAACAGCATTCTTTCTTCAAGAATAGTTTTGTCTTCTTCTCTTTTCTTTAACAAGACCCTTAACGCGGTGTTCACTTCTTCAAGACTTTTTGTTTTATTCTCAAGCTCCCGTGTTCTTTGTTTTACTCTCATCTCAAGCAGGTTTTTTTCTTTTTTCTGCTTTGAGATATCTGTAATAATTGCAAAACTGCCTTTAAAATTACCATTGGAATCAAAATAAGGGGTCGGGGTCATAATTGCATGAAGTTTAGACCCGTCTTTTTTTGTCCATATAATTTCATAGGGGCTTCTTTCCCCTTTTCGCCGCTTTTCCTGTTGTTGAGAAAGGATCATGTTGTTTTCTTCATCTAAAAATTGATCAATTTTTTTTCCAATGATCTCTTCCCTTAACCGTCCCCACATTTGGCAAAGCATATCATTTGCATAGGTTGTGACCTGATTTTCATCAATCTCACTTAATCCTTCCCCCATTGTTTCCACAAGGGTCCGATACCGTTGTTCACTGGTACATAGTGCTGTTGCCCTGTTCGGTTTTTGTTTGATCATCACCCTCCTTTAATAAAAATCCAATTACTAAAGTATAATCCTGCTGCCGACACTGTTTGGCAAAAAAGCATCCAGGTGCAGGATGAGTCTTTTCCTTCACCATTCACCATTCACCATTAAAAAACCTATTCAATTTTTTTACCCGCAGTCTTTTCAATAACTGATATGATCCAGTCTCCAAGGGCTTTTTTATTAATTGATTTAATTTCTTTTCGAACCCGCTTTAAATCAAGCTCTGCCCTGGCCATTGTCTTATGTCCGCCGGCTGAACCATACATGGAGAACGCTTCTTTAACTGTATTTCCTGCGCCTTTTCTTAATCCATCATTTCGAATTACAATTATCAATTTATTTTCATAAACACCTGAAATAACACTCCAGTTAACCTTTACAATGGTTAAAAAAAAGTCTGCCACAACCACCAGTTCATCAGGCTTTGTTATATTTCCCGCATGAAAAAAAACCCGGTTGTTAATCACTTTTCTTTTTTTTATGGCAGATCCTAAAAAATCCAGATCTTCCTCGGTCAATGCAGCTCTTTCAACCTTGATAACAATATTATTATCTGCAAACTGATAAAGATATTGAAATGCCCTGATATCTTTCAGGCTTGCCTGCCGGGTAAAATCAGAGGTATCCGTCTTAATCCCCAGCATCAGGGCTGCGGCAAGCTTGGCAGAGGGTTTTATTTTTTTTGACTTGATGTATTCTGTCATAATAGTGGAGCAAGCCCCATAATCAGATCGAATATCTACATATGTGGCATTATCACAGGTCAATGGATGGTGATCGATAATGGCATCATAGCTAAATTCAGAAAACCGATCATTATGATCGGGCTGGGAGTCCACCACGACAAATCGATCAAAATTTTCCTTTTTTATATCATCCAGCAAAACCAGTCCAGATTCTGTATATTCGATCATGGCAAGATTATCCGGTCGGCTGATTTTATTAAAATAGGCGATACAGACTTCACTGACCTTTCGCCACAACAGTCTTTTAACGGCCATGGCACTGGCAATGGAATCAGGATCAGCATTGATCACGACCAGCACTTTTGAGCTGCCATTAAAAAGATTTAAAAATTGATTAAGCTTTTCCTTGTTATTCATCTGCAATCTTCCTGTTATTACTGCTAAAAAACAGTGTCAGTGTAATAAAAGAATATCCAAGAATGGCAAGAATGGCAAACCATCCATAAAAAATACCCAGAGGTGCAAGAACAATGGCTGTAAGCCAGTGAATAAAAATCACTGTTGGAGAGTGCAATTTTATGGGAAAATCATCAAACCTGCAGATAATGGACAAACCGCAGAGATTCCAGCCATATAGCGAGGCAAACACATGCATATGAAGCAACCATTTTGTTTTTTGGGGATCATACCCTTCAGACATCTGCAAAAATATATATGCAATTCCGGAAACGGCTGTTAAAATCAAAAATCCAATGCCTGAAGTTAAAAAAAGTTTCTGCTGAATTTTATCTGCAAATTTTGAATAAAGATAAAACACGGTAACCACTGCCATGAAAAGAGCAAAAGTAACAAAAATCTGGGGGATAAATTTTTCAAATAAAATAAAAATAAAAAATATGATCACTCCCAGGGTAATGGTCCAGAAACAAACTTCCATAACTACCTTGGCTGATGAAACTTCTTTTTTTTTAAGCATGGAAAAGACCAGGGACAGCGTTATCAGTGACAATGGGAAAGAAAACCCCAGGAAAAATGTGTTCAGAGTCAATTTTTCCATGGTCACAAATTTGAAATATTCATTGTTTAAAATAACCAGGCTTGCCATGACAATCCCGATGGAAAGGCACAACAAAGATGCCTGGTGAAACTTTTGGTATACAGGTTCCTTAAATTTGAAAAAACCTATGGGGAATAAAGAGAATTTTTTAATACGAATTTTTTCCACCAGCACAAACAGCGGAACTGAGACAAGGATGGTTATGGGATAGATTTTAAAAAAGGCTGAAAACGCGTAAATTAATGAACCCAGGAAAAAAAAACTGACGGTTTTGGATACTTTCACTCTGCCCTGGGTGTAATATAAAAAGATGGTTCCCCCCGTACAAAGATTAAAAAGAAAAATATGAAGTCTTTCAAAACTATAATTGTCAGCCGGGAAATAAACATGGATGAACCCAAAAACAAGAGCTGTAATCATTAAAATGGAAAAGAGAATTTTTAATTTAATATTCATTTCAGGTTTACCTAATATTATTGCCTTTATTATTTTTCATTCTAAAATTATAAATCCTATCTGCCAAGCATATCTTTTAAAGCAAGCAAAAGCGTTTCATGTTGAAACAAGAATCCATTATCCAAAAGTTTTTCAGGTCTCACCTTTGCACTTGTCAAAAGGGTTTCTTTTCCCATTTCCCCCCACAAAGCCAGGGCCACAAATCTGGGGAGAACAAAAAATACTTTTTTTGAAAAGATACTGGCCAATGTTTTTGAAAACATATTATTGGTGACAGGATTTGGAGCGGTCAGGTTTACAGGCCCCTTGATTCTATCATGATTCAATATGTATAAGATGCCGGATATTACATCATCCATACTGATCCAGCTCATATATTGTCTGCCATGGGAGAGTCTTACTCCGCAGCCTGTTTTAAACGGCAGTTCCATTCTTGCCAGGGCACCGCCAGCCGGGGTAAGCACCACACCGATCCTGAGCTGAATGGTTCTGATCCCTGCCTTTTGAGCATCCATGGAGGCATCTTCCCATAGTCTGCATACCCTGGAAATAAAACAATCTCCCATCTCAGCGGTTTCGTTTAATGTCTTGTCTCCTTTTTCACCATAAAAGCCGATTGCAGAAGATGATATAAAGACCCCGGGTTTATGGTCAAGATCTTTCATTTTCTCCACAAGCAACAGGGTTGGAATCGTTCTGGAGTCAAGGATCTGTTTTTTTTGCTTTTTAGTCCATCTTCCCCTTGAGATATCAATACCGTTTAAACTGATGACCGCATCAAGGGGGCCTGCCTTTTCAAGGTCAAGAATACCTTTGTAGGGATCCCAGAATAATTCATCCTTTAAAAGATTTTTCTTTTTTCTTTTCAGCTGGATCACCTCATGGCCACATGTTCGCAAAAAAGGAACCAAAACACTTCCTATTGTTCCACTGGCCCCGGAAATAAGAATTCTTTTGGTTTTAAATGTATCCACATGATGTTCAAGATCATATTTGAGCACCCTGTGTCTGTAGCTGAACATTCGCTCAAATTCTTTTCTGGCAAATCCATAAAACGGCTGGCTTAAAAATCCAAAGGGCAGTTCAAACTCAACCTTATCTTCCATGATTGAATTTTCTTTGCCATCAGCTATAAACCTGTGGGTATGTTCCCATTTGGAAAACGGCCCTTTTACCTGCCGATCTTTAAACTCTTTGTTTTCTTTATAATCTATATGCTCAGCCTCCCAGATCATGGGTATCTTAAAAATACTTATTCGGAAGGCTACTTTTACTCCTTTTTGAATCCCAGGGCCACTGCGGGAAATCATTTTCAAGGGTGCCCATGGTGGTGTGAGTCTTGATATGGCTCCGTCCCTTGCATGCCAGGCAAAAAGCATTTCAACGGGCGCATTAATTTTTGTTTTTTTTATATAAACATTATGGCTCATGTTTTACTCAATTCAATACATATTTTACACAATTCAATAAATGTTCCATTGATTTTACGTATCTTATAATATATTAATAAACTTCAAGTTAAAACCATTTTTATCAGGTAATAAACTTAAGATTTTAAGGCACACTCTTTGCATTAATTTGAAAACACTAAAATAGTTTTAGTAACTTAATTTAAATTTATTTATTATTGGAGGAAACAACATGGAAAAATATGAATGCGTATGCGGCTATGTATATGACCCGGCAAATGGTGATCCTGATAATGGTGTTGAACCAGGAACTTCTTTTGCAGATCTGCCGGAAGAATGGGTATGCCCCCTTTGCGGTGCTGCCCAGGAAAACTTTGAAAAAATCGATTGATTGTCATTAAGGGAGGAAACAATAAATGTATAAACCCATTGAAATAGCGGATGGGATCTATTCTGTAGGGTGCCGTGACTGGGATATCAGGGATTTCCATGGTTATTCCACCTATGAAGGTACAACCTATAATGCATTTCTGGTACTTGGCGAAAAAAATGTTCTCATTGATACAGTAAAAGAAAAATTTTCAGATGAATTTTTGTCCAATATCAGCAGAATTATTGATCCAAAAGATATTGACATAGTTATCAGTAATCATACTGAGATGGATCATTCTGGATCCATCCCCAAACTGATGCAGATAATCGGAAAAGACAAACCCCTCTATTGTTCAAAAATGGGGGCGATAAACCTGAAAAGCCATTTTAACCAGGACTTTAATTTCCAGGTCGTGGGAACTGGTGATACACTTAAAATCGGGAACAGAACATTTTCTTTTCTTGAGACAAGAATGCTTCACTGGCCGGACAGTATGTTCACTTACCTTGTGGAAGATGCCATCCTGTTTTCCAGTGATGCCTTTGGACAGCACTATAGCGGTGACAAATTCTTTGATGACGAAATCGGAGATGAAATCATCCCCCATGCTCGAAAGTATTATGCCAATATTCTTCTTCACTTCTCTCCAAGGGTACAGGCACTTTTAAAAGATGTAGCAAAAATGAATCTGAAGATCAATATGATCTGCCCGGATCATGGTATTCTCTGGAGGGATAACCCTTCCAAAATCATTGAAGCCTATGACAAATGGTCCAGGCAGGAGCCGACAAAAAAGGTGGTTGTCATCTTTGACTCCATGTGGGAAAGCACAACAAAAATGGCCAGATCCATTACCAGTGGCATTGAGTCGGAAGATGTTGCTGTAAGACTCATGAATACCAGAAAATGGCATAGAAGTGACATTATGACAGAAATTATTGACGCCGGGGCAATTGCTGTGGGTTCTCCGACTCTCAATAACGGCATTTTCCCTGTTATTGCAGACGTCATGACATATATCAAAGGCCTACGGCCCCAAAATAAAATTGCGGCTGCATTTGGTTCTTATGGATGGAGCGGCGAAGCTGTAAAGATCCTGAACAAGGAATTTTCTGAAATGAAACTGGATATTATTGACGATGGCATTAAAGTTCAATATGTTCCAAATGAAGATGATCTGAATAAATGTTTTGATCTGGGTGTAAAAATAGCTAAAACATTAAAACAAAGATTGTCTGACGCAAAAAAATAACCCGGAGGAAGAGATGACTAACGAGTTTAACGCAAATGATATTTTTGAAATTGCTATAAAAATTGAACAAAATGGTGCAATATTTTACCGGGATGCTGCAAAACAGGTGGAAAAGGAGGAACACAAACAATTTCTTCTTGAATTGGCCAGGATGGAAGACGTTCATGAAATAACCTTTGCCAATATGCAGAAAGAATTAAAAGATAAAGAATCATTTTCCACCACTTTTGATCCTGATGATGAAAATGCCCTTTACCTGAAAGCACTTGCCGATACCAGGGTCTTTTTTGAAAAAGAACAGCCTGACAACAGCTTTAAAGGTATATTGAGCACAGCTATCCAGGCAGAAAAAGATTCCATTGCCTTTTATCTTGGAATGAAAGAACTGGTTTCTGCAAAACTTGGACAATCAAAGATTAATGATATTATTAAGGAAGAGATGAGCCATATCAGGGTTCTTGCAGGAAAATTGATGGAGTAAATAGGCTGGGGTCAGGCTTTCCTTATTGTCGTTATTGAGAATAACGACAATAAGGAAAGCCTGACCCCATTATTTCTTATGATTTCCAAAGACCATGGAGATTGCAATAGGCTCTTGCAACGACCTCATTGGAATCAGTTTTAAATGTGGCTTCAGGCTGGCTTGTGGGTGTCAGCATCATTCTCTGCACATAGTTTCCTTCACAACTAACAAGTTCAATCCACTCAATCCAGTGAGCATCACCCATGGGATGTGCAACACTGCCGACCTTTACTAAATATCCCCCATCAACTTTTTCAATCACAGGCACATGTTTTTCAAGTGCTGCATCTACTTTATTTTCAACCAGAAGATCCATGTCTTGTCCACAACACACCACTGCTGGTTGTTCTCCATGAAGGACCTGTACGATATTGCCACATTTGCTGCATTTATAAATACCAAGTTTTTCAGCCATTTCATCTCTCCTTTTTTTATGTTAAATTAATTGTTCTTATTTACAAAGACAAAGTGAAAACTTAGAGGAATCATCCATTAAACTCTTGTTAAAAAATTTTTTCGCCAATTCGTTTTCATTGTTGCCGACTTGTTTAAAAATAGATGCCATTTGAAAATAAATTTCATTTTGAGATTTCAAAGCAAAGTAGAAAATGGGTATTTGGACATCTTCCTTATATTTTTTTTCATTTTTTAACTTAGACATTCTTTATCCCTCCTGGATTTTTTATTACATACTTAAATATTATAGCAAGCATCATACCAGTCGATCAAAATCATGTATCTTTTCTGCAAAGACTTTCTATGGCTAAACAAATTGTACTATTTCATAAATGATCTGAACTAAAAAAAGATCTAAGAGACATTCATGTCTCATGTTATCGTATCAACGATCCTTAACAAACAATACAAAAATGTGTCATTAATCAAAGAATTCTTGCAATCTGTGATTCCAATTGTTCTTTTGGCAAAGCACCCATCAAGGTATCAATGATTCGGCCATTTTTTACCAGGAACATGGTTGGAATGCTTGAGATGGAATATCTCGATCCAATCCCTGGATTTTCGTCCACGTTGAGTTTGGCAATTTTTAACCGGGCCCTGTATTTCTGGGCAAGTTCATCTAAAACCGGCCCAACCGCCCGGCAGGGACCGCACCAGGGTGCCCAGCAATCCACCAGCACGGGAAGTGTTGAAGCCAACACTTCCCTGTCAAAGGTGCTATCTGAAACATTGACTGGACGGCTTAATATTTCCATCGGCAATACTTTATTGCATTTCCCACATTTTGGACTTTCATCTATCCGCGATATTGGCACCCTGTTTTTTGCCTTGCAGTTTGAACAGGCCAATATCAAGCTTTTATCATTCATGATAATATCCTTAAATCATTGCTGTAATACTCTTCCCATAGTCCTGGGCAGCCTTGATGCCGCCTCCTATCCAGCTTGCCTTGAGCATCAAAGGGCCTGCCACCATTTTCATCCCATAAACATGCTCCATTGTCTCAAAAATTCTTCCAGGTGCCTCTCCGCTCCAGCCATAGGCGCCAAAAGCACCGCCTGGCTTATCTTTAAGCTCGGCTCTTTCTGCTATAAACAGGATCTGCTTCATGGATGTAATCATTTCGCCATGATAGGTTGCAGACCCAAATGCATATCCATCATATCCTTTTAAATCGTCTTCACTCTTAATCTGGCTTGTTTTTTTCACATCAACCTCGTGTCCTGAGATACGGATACCCTCTGCAACCAATTCTGCAATTGCTTGTGTCTCATTTGCCCTTGATGCATATACGATTAAAATTTTTCCCATTTTTCCTCCTTTATTCAGTTTTGTTTAAATAAAATTCTTGAATCAGCCATTTTAACATTCTTTGTTCCGGTCATAAACATGGCTTTTTTCAAGGTTTTTTTAATATGTTCAAGGTGCAGTTGCACCCCAAGTGATCCAGCGCCAACTGCGGCCCTGATAATATCCCTTCCCAAAAGAACGGCATCAGCACCCAGTGCCAGCATTTTCAACACGTCATACCCCGTTCTCACTCCTCCATCTGCTGTAATAGTAACAGAATCCCCAAGTTTTTCACGTATCTTGGGTAGCATGGTGGCAACACCCGGGGTTGAATCCATGACCCTGCCGCCATGGTTGGATACAGAAATAACTGAAACGCCTGCATCTGCACACTTCTGCGCCTCATCCGGGAGCATGATACCTTTGGCAATAAAAGGCAGGGAAGTGAAATTTACCAATTCTTCGATATCTTTAACGTTCTTTTTAAACACAGGCTGCCCATGCAATGCCATAATGGTTGACCCGCAACCATCCAGATCCATACCAACAGCTTTGCAGCCATAGCTTTCTGCTTTTTCAATGAGTCTTTTCAAAACATCCTGGGCCCTTGGCTTGAATATGGGTATGCCATATCCGTTGCAGGCTTTCATGGCATTCAATGACGGGTTGTCCTCAAGTGTATAAAACCAGGTGTCCCCCCGAAGCCCGATAGTGCCTGCATCTTTTGATCCCTTTAATACAGATGTGCAAAACATTGTTTCATCAAGGGCATCATTATATTTTTGGGCCCCTGCTGTAGACGAAGCCAATACAGGAAATTTAAGATCCATACCCAAAAAGGAACAGGAAGTATCTGGTTCAAAATGATCTCCCAATACGGACATATTGAACCGAATATCTGCAAGGGCTTGTGAGTTTGCCCTGAAAGACAGTCCCTGGCCGACACCGCCGAGTCCGATGGGTTTTCCATAAGCTTCCCTCTGACATATTTTATCAAAACTGCCGTCACATGAAGGATATGCCGCACAGATTCCCTTGAGCTTTGTCCTGGCCAAATCCCTGACCTGTTCAAGGGATTGGGGGACCTCTTCCATATTCATGATCATTCTATCGTCTGCATGACAAACATCACAAATATCAGGTTTTTTTTCGCTGTTTAATTTTGTATGACAAACAGAACAATACCATTGATTCATTAATTTTCTCCTTTTGTATTTATAAAAATACATTAGCAAAATCCAGGCCAAATTTATATTAAAAATTTTTTAACATATTTATTCAAGATTTTAACATGTAAGTCGCACAATACAAATTTTACTTTAAACTTGCAAATCTGGTATAAATCGTGCAAGATTTATTATCTTAAATAAACAAATGTGGTCAGGCTTGCGTTATTTGACAAATAACGCAAGCCTGACCCCAGATACAGATATCAAAGGAGAAATTAATGGCCACGAACAAAACAACATTATATGCATTAAGTACCTGTAGCCACTGCAAATCAACCAAAAAGCTTCTTTCTGAATGTAATGTTGAATTTGCCTATATAGAGGTAGATGATTTGGAAGGGCAAGAACGAAAAGCAATTCTGGCGGAAATCAGAGAGCTGAACCCCCGGTGTTCTTTTCCCACCATTAAAATTAACGACATTGTCATTGTCGGATATAAAGAAAAACAAATCAAGGAGGCTTTAGGGATTAAAGATGAAAGTTGAACAATTATACACAGCATTAAAAAAGTCCCAGGAAGCAAAAGGTATTTATTTTAATAAAGATAAGGACCTGGTGTTTGAGCTTCTTGAATCCCTTATTTTAAATAAGGAAAGGTATGGATATATGGCCTGCCCCTGCAGACTTGCCTGTGGTGACAGCGAAAAGGACAAGGATATCATCTGTCCCTGTGAATACCGGGCACCTGACCTGGAAGAATTCGGGGCCTGCTTTTGCGGCCTTTATATATCCAAAGCGCTGCATAACAATGAAATGGAATCACACTATATCCCTGAAAGAAGACCCCCTGAAAAAATATTTTAATTTTTAAGGAAAAACTCATGGAAGATTGTTTATTACCTGTCATGAATACCGGCCTTCGCGGTGTTGATGTGGCCAGTTCAAAAATTTGCGATGTACGGGGAAAAGAAGGAAAACTGATATACCGGGGATTTTCAATTGAAGACCTGGCCAAAAATGCAAGTTTTGAAGAAGTCTGCTTTCTTTTATTGTATGAAAGACTTCCCAAAAAACAAGAATTGGAAGCTTTTAATCAAAGTCTGAAACAAAAAAGAAAGGTTCCGGAAAATATCTTTTCTTTTCTTAAGACACTTCCAAAAGAAATGAACTCCATGGATGTCCTGCAAATGGCAACCCCTTTATTGATACAAACCGATGAGACTATTGGGGAATCCGGCATTGAAAATATACTCTTCAGTGCTGAAAATATCATTGCAGGAATAGCGACCATTACAGCTGCCTGGGACCGGATCAGAAACAAAAAAAACGTGGTTCCACCAGACAATGACTTAAATCATGGGGCAAATTTTTTATATATGCTAAACGGTGAAAAGCCTGATAATGAAACCGCCCGGTTTTTTGATACAAGCCTTGTTCTCCATGCGGAACACTCATTTAATGCTTCCACATTTACAGCAAGGCAGGTGGCATCCACCAGAGCCCATATATATGCTGCCATATCTGCAGCAATTGGTTCTCTTTCAGGAGCCCTCCACGGTGGTGCCAATGTCAGGGTCATGAAAATGTTAAAAGAAATCGGTTCTGTTGAAAAAATCGATGCCTACATCAATGACATATTTAACTCCAAAGGACTCCTCATGGGTCTTGGTCATGCCGTCTACCAGACAGATGACCCGAGAGCCATCATTCTTGCACCCATGAGCAAGAGAATGGGGCAGATCGCCAAACAACCCCAATGGTATGAACTTTCAAGGGAACTTGAGAAAAAAGGAAAGGCTGCCTTTAAGGCAAAAAAACAGATTGAAATCTTTAGTAATGTAGATTTTTACAGTGCCTCCTTTTTCTATGCCATGGGCATTGCCACAGATCTTTTTTCACCTTTGTTCGCTATTGCAAGGGTCAGTGGATGGGCAGCCCATGTAATTGAAGAACAATATGCCATGGCAGCCCCTAAACCATCCCTTTACAGACCTGGGGCAAAATATGTGGGCAATTATTGCGGACCTGATGAATGTGTATTTATAGATATGGATAATCGTTAAAAACAAAAAAGGATTACAAATATGAAACAATGGCAATGCAGTATCTGCAAATATATTCACAAAGGAGAAAACCCTCCTGAAAAATGCCCGGTTTGCAATGCAGATGCAAGCAAATTTGTAGAAATCAACCAGGACCCCATGCCTGAAACGACCCCAAAAAAAGAAAGTCCCGCAATAAAACCCAGACCAGACGAGTCTAAAAAAAAAGTAGTATTAAAGCCGCCCTCTGCCATTAAAGAAACAGGTTTTAAAAAAATAGAATCCCTTCTTATCAAACACCATGCCCACCCTGTATCAGTGCATACACCCAATGGGATACTGCCAGCGGCAGTTATTCTCTGGCTTTTGGCATGGATATTTGACTATGACCTTCTTTCCAGGGTTGCTTTTATTAACCTGATTTTTGTCACCATTGCCCTTCCTTTTGTGATTTTCACAGGAATTATTGAATGGAAGAAAAAATATAATGGTGCTCTGACACTCATTTTTAAATTAAAAATCCTTGCCGTCACTGTGACCAGTGTTTCATGTGTGATAAGTCTTGTATGGTTTCTGATAAATCCAGATATTTTATCATCCCCCAAAGCCTGGATATTTATTTTCATAAACATTATTATGCTGATTGCCGCAGGCATTGCAGGGTATATTGGTGGAAAACTTGTGTTTAAAGATTAACCATTCAAATTAAAATGCTCTGAGTTTGCCTGGAAACTTTGCTGGGCAATGGAAGGATAATGGCATCAAATTTCGATTTCCACACCGACTGGGCAATGATCTGATCCAAATACATCATTATGGATAAAGGCTTGTTTGACAAGGCCTTTATCCATAAGATCCCTTGTCACAAAAAAATAATCAATGCGCCAGCCAGCATTGTTTTTTCTTGCATTAAACCTATATGACCACCATGAATACTTGACTTGTTCCGGATGAAAATGCCTGAAGGTGTCCACATACCCCATGTCAACCATCCGGTCCAAAACATCCCTTTCAATTCTTAAAAAACCGGATCGCTTGGAATTCGGTCCTGGGTTTTTCAAATCAATTTCATTGTGAGCAGTGTTAAAATCCCCTGTAATAATCAGACTTTTCCCCTGGTCTCTTAGTTTATTTGCATAGGTTAAAAACCAGTCATAAAAATCAAGTTTATACTCAAGCCGATCATCACTCATCTGGCCGTTGGGAAAATAAATATTAAATAAAATAAAATCCTTATAATCCAGTTGAATCACCCGCCCTTCATTATCAAATTCAGGCCTGGAAAACGAAGTGGTGACTTTTTCAGGTTCTATTTTTGAATAGGCTGCAACACCACTATATCCTTTTTTTATCATTGAATAGGACCAGAACGATTTATAAGAATGCAAATCAATCATCTCATCCGTCCGCTGGTCTTCCTGGAGTTTTGTTTCCTGGAGAAGAAGGATATCAGGATCAAGGTCATGAATAATTTTTGTAAAATCTTTTTTTATCACTGCACGCAAACCATTTACATTCCATGACATGATTTTTAATTTTTTTTTATCTGACATTAATCTTTCCTGTATTGTTTATTTTTTTTGTCCCATGATACAAGGGTGTATCAACATCCTTCATTACAATTAAGAATTATTCTTGCATCTGCTATTACACACCGGTCCTTGGTACAAATCACTGGATTCAAATCCACGGATTCAATATCATTTTCAAGTTCCATGATCAAATTGGAAAAATTGACCATTAAATGCGTCAGAATTTCCATATTCACCCCGGCCTTGCCCCTATATCCTGTTATAATCTGTCTTGCTTTCAAAGATTCCTTCATTGAAAAGACATCGCCCGGCTTAATGGGAGCCATCCTGATTGCAGTATCATTATAAATTTCAACAGATGTGCCACCAATACCAAAAACAATAACAGGACCGAACTGAAAATCATTTTTTGCCCCAATGATAATCTCAAGGCCCTTAACCATCTTTTCAACAAGGATATTTTCGCACCCGTCAAGTTTTTGCAGTCTTGCCATTTCAATTTTCAGATGATCACTTGAAAAAATACCTGTAACAACGGCATTATGCTCAGTCTTATGCAGTATTTTTTTTGAAACTGCTTTTGCCACAACCGGACCATCACAAGCCTTAAGAAATAAATCTGCTGCTTCAAAGGAATTGGTTAAAATAAAATCCGGTATATCAAGACCCTGTAATTTCATTAATGCCTTTGCATCTGGTTCCAATACCCATCCTAAGGATTTACTTTTCTCCAGGATTTTTTTGCTGTCCTTCTTTAACATGGCCTGCACCTCATCAAAGCCTTGGCCATCATAACAGCCCCTTCCACAGAGGATGCCACTGGAATATTATTAAGCTCAAATCCTTCTATAATGATTTTATATTTGTCCTCGTTGGGAACATAGGCAATCATTGGTTTTCCTTCGTTTCTGGCCACCTGGCTGAGCTTTGCCCCGATATCGGCTGAAACACCCGGCGAATAAGGAATTAACAGGGCCAGGATACAGTCAATGTTCGTATCCCTTGACAAATGTCTTGCCGAAGTCACAATATCGCTGTCCACTGAACTCCCGGTGAGATCCAGGGGATTGGCAAGGGAAACAATATTTCTGATTTCAGGTGACAGCTTGTCCATAATGGTATTCATTGTTTCCTTCTCTATCTCAGGTATTGATATGCCATACAGTTCGCAGGCATCTGCAGCGATAACACCATGCCCTCCACTTAAAGAAATGATACCGACATTACCCTTGATACCTTTGGGATAACAGCTTAACGCCTCACAAAAGGAAGTCAGTTCATATTCACTATCTGCCTCAGCCACACAATATTGTTTCATGATTTCTGAAAACACCCGGTAATCCCCTGCCAGAGAAGCAGTATGGCTGGAAACTGCCTCAATACCCTTTTTGCTCTTTCCAGCCTTAAAAACAACCACTGGCTTGGAACAGTGTTCCGCTCTTTCAATAAATTTTCGGCCTTCTCCTTTTTCAAAACCTTCAATATAAAAAGCGATTACCTTTGTCTCAAGATCCTGATCAAACCAGTCCAGCATATCTGTTTCCTTGATACAGGCCTTGTTCCCTATGCTGACAGCAAGAGAAATACCAATCCCCTGGCCTGCAAATTTAACCATCTGATCCACCAGAACACCCCCGCTCTGGCTGACAAAACCGACATTGCCCTTGTCCGGGCTAATGATCCTTTCTCCAGGAAGGAAAAACGTATCCACATGATCCGGTGCATAAATCCCAAGGCAATTGGGGCCGACAAAAGGAAAAGAGGCCTCTTTTGCCATATCAACGAGCCGCTGCTGCAATTTTAAATTTCCCGCTTCTGCAAATCCGCCGGATACTATCACAGCACCCTTTACCCCCTTTTTTATACATTGTTCAACTACCTTGGGAACATACTCGGCCCGGACGGCAATGACTGCCATATCAATATCTTCCTGGATATGCCCCACACTGGGATAAAGTGTTTCTCGATTGAGGATGCCCCCCTTTGGATTCACTGGAAATGTTTTTACGGAATATCGAAGATGATTTTTATTGTAGATAACGTTTGCCGGGTGATTGTCCTGGGAAGTGGACACCCCGACAACTGCCATAGTTGATGGTTTGAAAAGATATTTTAAATCCACTTGTTTCCTTTATATTGCATGGGGTCAGGCTTGAATAGGGTCAGGCTTGCGTTGTTGCGATAGTGAATTATAACGCAATAACGCAAGCCTGACCCCATATGGACAATAAAAATTAATTATCCTGATCAGCCAGATAATCATCATACATTGATTCCAGGGCAAGTTTATGTTTTGATTCTTCCTGGACAAGGATCATTAACACTTTTTTTACATCAGCATTATCTGTCTTGTCTGCAAGCATTGCATAAAGCTTAACTGCTTTTTCTTCTTTTTTCATGGCAAGTTTAAGGATTTCAGGCATGGGCATGCCTTCTTTATACTCTACATCCACCATATAATCACTTATTTTAAGATCTGTAATTTTACTAAACTCATAGGAATCAATTTTCTCTTTATTGCCTGCCATATCTGAAAGAAGTAAAACATGATTTCCTTCTTCTTTTGCAAATCTCTCAAAGGTTTGTTTAAGTGATGACCTTGTTGCTTCTTTGGCTAAGGACGAATAAAAATCAACTGCTTCTTTTTCCCTGTCCGTGGCAAAATTTAATATTTCATCAACCGATCCAAATTCCATGTTACTCTCCTCTGTGTTAACGTTTTTAATTATTTAAAAATAAATTATTACTTTCATAACATTTGCAAAATATCTGCAAATTGCATAGCACATCCATGAATATTTCAATACCGTTTATATATACGATAAATAGACCAATTATCAATTAAAAATTTATTTTCCCAAAATATCCTTTAAAGAGGATTCCAGTGTTGGGAAGGAAAATAAATATCCAGAATCCAGCAAATTCTTTGGGATAGCCCTTTGACTTTGAAGAAGAGTCCCGCCAAGTTCCCCCATTATCATCTTGATCATAAAGGATGGGGCAGGCATAAAAGCAGGCCTGTTTAATACACGGCCCAATGCTTTGGCAAATTGTTTCTGTTGGACAGGTGTGGGTCCTGTAAAATTAAACACTCCATCAGATTCTTTGTTTTCAACGATGAATTCAATTGCTTTTTCAAGATCTCTAACATGGATCCACGGGAACCAATGCTGCCCTCCCCCCAGGGGACCACCAACAAAATATTTAAATGCCGGCATCATCAAAGATAGCGCCCCTCCATCCCCGAGAACAACCCCAAATCGCATGACTGCAACCCTTATACCTTTTTCTTCAGCCTTTAATCCTTCTTTTTCCCAGTCCACACACACCTTTGCCAGAAAATCTTTTCCCGGCATTCTTTTTTCGGTTAGCAAATCGTCTTTACAATCTCCATATATTCCCACGGCAGAAGTTGTCAAAAGCTTTTGAATTTTACCTTTTTCCATTGCATTGACAATATGTCGTGTGGTTAATATGCGAGAATCATAAATAGCCTGTTTGTATTTTTTCGTCCAATACCGGAAAATATTTTGCCCTGCCAGATTGATAATAATATCTGATTGAGCAACATTATCCTGCCATTTTCCCTTAACAGTGGTGTCTGCACTGATCCAGTCAAATTCTTGAAACTGTGAAGAAAATGGATGGGTCATGGATGTTCCCAGACCCGTTACATGATACCCTTTTGATAAAAACAGTCTGGCAAGTTTTTTCCCGATAAACCCTGAAGCCCCTGTGATCAGTATTTTTTCCATAAGGATTGATCCATTTTTGTTGTTAAAAGATTAGATTTAAAAATAAGTCTCCTTTTTGAATAAACAATACAGAATAAAAGATGAAAAGCCCTTTTATTGAATTTTTCTTTATGATATCGTTTGAGAAAAAGTTTAAAAAGACATATATGGTTTCAAAGAGAGCTAACATGTCATTGGATCAATTAAAAAACAAACTTAATATTCTTCCTGCAAATGATTCCAAAGAGACCATCCCATGTCCATTTTGTAAAATGGAAAATTTAATTGTCATTATAGAAAATAAAACTGCTTATGCGATTAAGGACAGTTCTCCTGTAACCTTTGGTCACATGATAATCATCCCCAAGCGCCACTGCCGTGATTATTTTGAAATGACAAGCCAGGAACGATGCGATTCCCACGAATTGATTGAAAACCTGAAAAATGAAATTTTAAAAAATGACGACAGAGTTGAGGGTTTCAATATTGGTATTAATTGTGGAGAAACCGCAGGTCAGACCATCTTTCATGCCCACATTCACCTCATCCCAAGAAGGAAAAATGACACGCCAAATCCAAGAGGCGGGGTAAGGGGGGTTATCCCCGATAAAATGAATTACCCTTAATCATAGACTGAAAACCGCCAATTTTTTCGATTATAGCGTTGGGCTTAAAAAAAATAAAAAAAGTGTTGCAATTTTTCAACGTGTGTGACAAAAAGGAAACAAAGCGAAATGAATAGTGAATTAAAAGGATGATATGGCTGACAATAAAATAGATACATTAATGAAAAGAATCCTTGATGCAACAGGTATCAATTCCCAGTCAGAGCTTGCAAAAGAGCTTGAAATAAACCGGTCAGGGATAACCCATGCAAGGAACAACAATAAGATTCCAGACAAATGGATTGTCAAATTGTATCGAAGGTTTGGCTTTAATCCCCAATGGATTGAAAGCGGTATTGGAAACGTGTTTATCCAGACACAATCAGACCAGGATGTTGAATTTAAATATATTCCAAAAGTGGCGGCAAGACTGTCTGCAGGCACGGGGTCCTTTGAGTGTGATGAAAATATAACAGATTATCTTTCTTTTCAAACAAAGTGGCTGGCCAGCAAGGGTTCTGCCAGGGATATGGTTGCCATGGAAGTTTTCGGTCAGAGTATGGAACCAGCAATTAAAGAAGGGGATACAGTATTGATTGATCAAAGTCAAAAAAATATACTTGCCGGTGCAATATATGCCGTGGGCGTGGAAGATACAATTTTAGTAAAACGAGTGGAAAAACATCCCAACAAACTGGTTCTTTGCAGTGATAACAAGGATTATGAACCCATCTATCTTAAAAGAGAAGAGGCAGACAGGGTAAGAATTGTGGGCAAGGTCATATGGAGCTGCCGGGAGTACAGGTAGTTTTTTGACTTATTTTTTTGGCCTATTTTTTTGATCGGTGTGTTTAGTTTTTTCAACAAATGATGAAATATATAAAATAAGGAACTTAAAAATGCAACAGAATCAAAAAACAATATATGAAAACTGTTTTATCGGGATCACAGGGATAGCCTGGGTTGCAGGTTTGCTTATTGCCGGCAGTGACAGTCCCTATATGCCCTGGCTGAATGGAATCGGGCTGATCTTGTTTTTAGGTGCAAGCATTTTACTGGGAAAACTTTTTAACCCATCCCACTCAGATGCCCGCGTCGGAATCTATCCCGGGTGTTATCAAAACCCCGCCCCCAATGCCATAAGGCCAAAAAAGGAAAATCGTAAAATCAATATTCCATATGCCCTGGGTATTTAAAAAAAGATATAAACTGAAAATAAATTTCGGTTTTTCCTTGTCATTAAGATTAAAAACAAATAATCAAGTGGAGGATATTTAATTTTTTTTTAACGGACAGGAATTTTTTGTGGACAAGAGCTCAAAAATTAAAAAGATGGAACGCCTCAATCTTGTTTTAGGGACCATCAGGGATGTTGGAAGGCTATCTCTTGTCCCACGAATTTTCAGGGAATGTCAGGGAATTAAAAAACATGATTGAAAGGGCAGTGCTTATTGCACAAAACGACAGGCTCGAACTTGCTGGATTAGGGGATTCATCTTTTTTATTGCATGATAAAAACAAATCTGAAATCCAGCCATACCAGGATCTTGGTCCTGAAGGGATTGATCTGGCCAGGCTACTTGAAAATACAGAAAAAAAATATATGGAACAGGCCCTGGCACTGTCTAAAGGCAATGAAAGCAAGGCCGCAAGATTGTTAAACATGAATCACCACACCTTTCGATACCGGTGGAAAAACAAAAAGGAGTTCTAATGACACTTATTCTAAGCCTTTTACTTAAAAGTCTGGCAATTTTTATTGTGGCAAAAATACTACCCGGAATACATATAAAAAATTTTGGAACAGCCGTTATTGTTGCCTTTGTTTACACCCTTGTTAATTTTTTCCTGGGCAAAATCCTGTTCTTTTTTGCATTCCCGATAATTCTTATTACTTTTGGACTATTTACATTTATTATCAATGCTTTTCTTTTATGGATCACTGATAAAATGATAGAAGATTTTAAAATTGATAGTTTCATCACCACAATTTTAGCAGCATTTTTGATTATGGTATCAGACCGACTGCTTAACTGGATTTTCATATAAAGTTTAGGAAACATGAAAGCTTTTTCTGACAATCAAATCACGTTCCAGGGGAAAACTATTGATGATCGTATAGGCGATTCAATGCTGGCTTTTAGTATTGGTATAGCTATTTGTTACTGGCTTTTTAATGCCTTGATCTGTTTCATTGATTCACCGGATTCAGGCTGGAAAATGATTATAATGGGAACGGAACTTCAATTTTACGAAAAATTGGCAGTAAGCGCATTGTTTATGGCTTTTGGTTCCCATGTTCAATCAAATATAAAAAAACAACGTCAATCAGAGGATAATTTACAGAAAAGCAATAAAAAATACCGCATCATTTTAGAGAGTATTGAAGAAGGATATTATGAAATAAATTTTGCTGGAGAATTCAAATTTATTAATAACTCCATGTGCAAAATTATGGCACGGACTGAAAAAGAAATCATCGGCACCAATATTACATCCCATCTTGATAAAAAAAATATTGATGGCTTTATAACAGTTTTCAACAAAATTAAAAATAATGAAAAACAATCCAATACAATAGAATGTGAACTTAAAATCAAAGGTGGGGGACGAAAATTCATAGAAATGTCTGCTTCTGTGATGACAGATTTCAACTTACCAGAAGGCAGGGTCAGGGGCATTGTCAGAGACATCACTGAAAAAAAACTGCTCGAAAAAAATCTGCTCGAGTCATTGGAAGATGTTAAAGAGGCCCGGGCAGGCATTATACTGGGCCTTGCAAAATTAGCTGAATATAGAGATACAGATACGGGCAGGCATCTTGAACGTATCCGTGAGTATAGTAAAGCTATCGCCCTGGAAATGTCCAATCTGCCACAATACAGCGGCTATATCACTTCTCAGTATATTGAAGACATTTATCAGTCATCCATTCTCCATGATATCGGTAAAGTTGGTGTGCCAGATGCCATTTTATTAAAAAAAGGAAAGCTTACAGATGAAGAATACGAACAGATTAAGATTCACACCATTCTTGGTGGCCGAGCCCTGTCGGACATAACCAGGCGATTTAAAGACCAGACATTTTTAACCATTGCCAAGGAGATCGCCTACTATCATCATGAAAAATGGAATGGCAAAGGCTATCCAAGCCAATTAAAAGGTGAGCAAATCCCGCTTTCTGCCAGGATTATTGCTATTGCAGATGTTTACGATGCTTTGACATCAAAAAGGTGTTATAAAGAAAAACTAAGTCACACAAAAGCAAAAAAGATCATTATAAATGAAAAAGGCGAATTGTTTGACCCTGATGTTGTAGATGCTTTCCTTGCCTGTGAAAACAAGTTCCTGGAAACCGAGGAGATCTTTCATAAAGATGACACGCTCCCAGAATCCAGAACAAACCCTGTAATGATACATAAAGAATATGATTTTTAATAGGCTGTAAATTATAACTATTTTTTTAAAAAAAACTAAATTTTGTTTAAAGGCCGCCAATTCCGACAGCCTGTTTTACAACGGTTAAAAGCATTTTAAATTGAGAACTAGCCCTGACAGAATGGGGTACATTTGCCGGCATGACCACTACCTGTCCTGTTGTTGCTTTGATTTTTTTGCCACCGATATTGATAAGAGCCTCACCATCCAAAACCTGAATCATTGCATCACCGGGTGAGGTATGAGCGCTGATTTCCTCATCCTTATCAAAGGCAAAAAGTGTAATATTAACGTAGGGTTTGCTCGAAAGGGTCCTGCTGACAACTCTTCCCTCTTCATAATCAACAAGGCCAACAATATCCACTGGTGTTGAAAAAGGAATATTTTTAATTAACTGGTCAGTTTTATCTGTCATTATTTTCTCCTTATCGTTCTGGTCTGATCATGCTGTTTGATTATAACCATGGTTATCCGATCTTGCAAACCAATTTGAACAGGATTGAATCTGTCCTGACATCGGAATACAGTATACAAGGATAACAACTATATATTTCTATCGGCTCACACAATCTTAAATCATTTTCAGAGTGAACAGATGATCCAGACCCTGCGCTTCAAATAATCCTGCATCCTTTCATATTTTTAAAGATCATCGAATCCACTGGATTGCAGGTTTTTTTCTTGCCGCAGTATTTGTGTGCTTATATGCTGGATATCCCATGACAATAGATGCATAAACCATCCGCCCTTGGGGCAGATTCACAAGCTTTCTAAGTTTTTTACTATATTTTAGCGACAGATTTAAAAAACCGATATAGCAGGTTCCAAGCCCTAATGAATATGCATAATTCATTATATTGCCTGCTGAAATATTACAGTTTTCATTGGCAAAGCTGACTTTTTTCGGAGCATGGACAAGGATTAAAACAGGGGCATTATGAAGGATAAAGTCGCGGCCTTTTTTTGTTTCATCCATATAATAGGGCATTGGGTCTAAATATCGCGTGATAATATCTGATGCCTGAAAAATTTTTATTGTTTTATAGATCAGGTTACCGGGAAATTTTTTTGTAAAAGAAAAAATTGCGGCTGCAAAACCAAAAATTGTATTTGAAATCTTGTTTAAGATTTTTTTGTCTAAAATAACCAGGTACTCAATATGCTGAGAATTGGTTGCCGTGGGTGAATGGTTTACAAGATGGATGACCTGTTCAATTAATTCATCTGAAATAGGTTTGTCTTTATAGTGTCTTACACTTCTTCTTCCCCTTGTAATGGTTTCATAAACACTGGCATCAATGAGATCAGGATCGATTCTGTGTATCTGAAGGGCATCAAGACCGGCATGTTCAATTGCCCCCTGAGGGCATACGGCAAGGCAATGGCTGCACAGATTGCAATTATCCGGTGTAACTATTTGCGGGATATTGTTTATATTTTTCCACACCACAGATGCACAGTCTTTTACGCATAACATGCAGTTTGTGCAATTGTCTTCACTTCTTCTTATTTTCATGTTTTCTCTTGCTGAACTGTTTTTTGTATTGATATCCTTGTTGCCTGCTGATAAGAAACTTATCAGCAAATGATTGTCTTATCAGTACCCATCCTATGATAAGACCTGACATTTGTGGAAATTATCATGGGAAACAAGCAAATGTAAACCTTGTTATCAGATGACAGGAAAAAAAATGCCCAATTTTGAAGCGCTCTTAAACACTTTTGATTCTCAAAAAACGTCAGTAGCTGATAAGGCCTGTAATCATTTCTATTTGTAAGTGACAAAAAACATGGTGCTGATGAATTAGAAAATCTTCTATACCAATTTTACCAAGTTGCTTTATATAGTTCTGGGGTAAGGGAAGGAATCCTGCCACCGGGGAAACTATGATACTGGAGAAAAGGCGGGTTGTGACGTTTAAGTGTAGTGGGGGATTGCGGGCGAAGTTAAATGACTTAGGACCTCAAATGAAATAAATTGAGCAGAAATAGCGAAGGATTTTGGTTCATCTACAAGGCGCATCAAATGTTTAATACTATACGTATTAGGCCTTTGGTGCAACGCAGTAGATAGGGCAAAAGGTAAGCAATTGCGTTCAAGTTATAAAATTTGTGGTCCTTATTATAAGTGGTGAGAAAATAAAATTTGCGAAAATTGAAAGTGAGGTTTTTATGAGTGATAGCAAACATCTTTATGTATTATGGACCAATGACAATCCTATAACAGCTGAAAAAATGGTTTTCATGTATACCATTAATTCTCTTATCCATGGATGGTGGGAAAAAGTAACCCTTATTGTCTGGGGTGCAACAACAAAACTGGTAAGTGAAAATGCTGATATTCAAAAAAAAATTAAGGAAGCTTTGGAAGCTGGCATTCATATAACTGCCTGTAAAGCGTGTGCTGATCAGTTAGGGGTAACCGATGATCTGGAAAAACTTGGAATTGAAGTAATATATTGGGGAGTCCCACTCACAGATATTTTAAAAAACGATGAAAAGCTTTTGACAATATAATTTTGAACAATGACCGCCGTTAAAATTCCATACGATCAATTAAGCTCAGATGCACTTCATGGTGTTATTGAAGAGTTTGTGACCCGGGATGGAACTGACTATGGAGAAGTTGAAATTCCCCTGGAAACAAAAATATCCCAGGTGCTTGCTCAGCTTAAGTCTGGAAAAGCAGTTATTGTGTTTGACCAGGGATCTGAAACCTGTACTATTTTGAAAAGTGATGATCCTGTTTTGGCGAGTATTAAAGATTGATTTCACCTGTATCGGATTTATTGAAATAAAATGAATAAACTTATTCAACCTGACAAGGAAGCATTCATTGCTCTTGCAACCACAAAAATGCCATTCGGTAAATATAAGGGGTTGCGTTTAGTAGATCTTCCAGAACGATATATTGTCTGGTTTTCACAGAAAGGATTCCCAAAAGGAAAGCTTGGAGAAATGTTACAGGCTGTTTATGAAATCAAACTTAATGGTCTTGAGTATCTTTTTAAATAGTTTTTGGCATATTCGGGTATGTGCAAAATTCTGTATCATTTGCCATGACATTTTTTATATTTTTTTTTGCTTCCGCACCAGCATTCCTCATTACGACCAAATCTAAAAGGTTCAAGTATTACACCATCAAGATAATACCATTGTCCGTTTTCATAAATGAATTTTGAATTCTCATGTAATTGTCCTTCACCAGTATTTTTATAAAAGGCGGCAAATTCAACATATCCAACACCCTGGTTGATTTGACTTTTATCTATTTTTAATATTTTCAGGCCAAGCCACTGGGTTTCATGGATTGTTTGAGTCAATATTTCATGCTCATTAAATTGGCGCTTGGAACTGTGATGGGTTGAAATCAAATAATCAATATCCTTAATACAAAAAGCAGAGTATCTTGATCTCATCAGCTGTTCTGGAATCTCTGGTTTTGACTTCCCAGATAAAAAGGGGTAACAGCAATCCTCATAGGATTTTTGGCTTCCGCAGTAACAGGTTGTTTTTTTGTTATTGTTTTCCAATATACATTCCATCATATTCCAAAGTGCAAAGAGGAGTGCCTGGTGAATTAACCCCGCTGTTTATAACCTCTCCAATAAAAAGAGTATGATTACCAGGATCATGGCGTTCTTTAACCTGTAATTCAAACCACGCCATGCAATCTTCTAAAATTGGTGCTCCTGTTTTTTTAGTTTCCCAGGAAAGATCAACAAATTTTTTCTCAGGGTCAGGACCTTTAAATCTCTTCAACATATCTTTTTGCGATTTGTCCAATACATGCAATGCAAAGGCATTACTTTTTTCAATCAGGTTATGAGAATATCGGTTTGGATGAACAGCCACCAGAATCAAGGGTGGCTCATATGATACCTGAGTTACCCATGATGCAATCATACCATTAAAAATATCATCACATTTAACTGTTAAAACATAAATTCCATAGGTCATATTGCTGAATGCCGGGAGCCATTTTTTTTTCATTTCAACACCTGTTTAATTATATCCTTATTTTTTCAAATAATGCCCAACAGTAAACCTCATATCTTCATCCAAATCATCATGCTCAGATAGCCACTGCAAATAATCTTTCAAACAATTTTTCAAGCATATCTACATCAAATTTGGCATTGTGGGCCACAAGTATATTCGTATCATCACTCAATAAACCAACCAGTTTTTGAAAGTCAAGGCTGCCTTTAAACGTCGATTTATCAGCCACCATTTCATTTGTAATATGGTGGACACACATGGAATCAATTTTAATCGGTAACGGCGGTCTGAACAGCTTGTTTGCAATTTCACCTTTTTCAGTTTTGTAGGCGAGCTGGCATAATCTGTCTTCTTTTTCAGTGCCGGTTGTTTCTGTGTCAAGGAATATAAACAAGGTTGCTCCATATTATATTTTTGGAATTATCTAATGATTGGTGGTCTAAAAGGCCTAAAAATGGATTTTTCCCATTGAAATAAACTATAATTTTTTTATTGGTTTTTTATACAATAAACGACCATTTTGTAATCATATATTTTAAATTGGTTATTTATCGATTTTGACAAACAGTCGTGGATTATTTTTTCTTTGCCGATTGCTTTAGAATTTGTAAGCAGAGATCCATTTTTTACCAGGCCTTCTTTTTCTGCAAGTGAATACAATTCAAGCCGAGCCTCTATCTGTTGATTTCGACAATTTTCACGCAGTTTATAATTATTAGGCCATTTGTTTGCACAATATCCTTCTATCCCAATTGTATTATCATTGGTCGGTGCTTCCTTGCTGTATGACTCAAGTTCCTGTTTTATACAATAAACGACCATTTTGTAATCATATGTTTTGAATTGGGTATTTCTCCATTTTGACATACAGCGATTAATTACTTTTTCTTTATCACTTCCGATGGAACCTGCAGACAAAGCCCCATTTTTTACCAGGCCTTCTTTTTCTGCCATTGAAAATAATTCATTTTGAGCTTCAATTTGTTGATTTTGACAATCTTCACGCATTTTATAATCATTCGGCCATTTGTTTGTACAAAAATCATTTGTATCGGCCATTAATAAAGGATTGTTTGTAATAAGGACCAAGGAGGCTGCCAAAACCACTTGTAAGAAAAATTTCATTTAAATCTCCTATATAAAGGTAAAGGGATTTTGAAATAGTATTATAGTAAGTTCTATAATTGCATAAAAAAACTAGTAAGTTAACAGAAAAAAATTTAAAAAAGTCCATGAATAAATTCCACCTCGAACCATATTAATGAAATGGGATCCTGAAGAATTTATCCTGGTCATTAATAGGAAAAGTAGAATAATAATGAAGGACGCTCTTACAATCCTAAAAAAAGTTGCAAAGATAAAAGAAAAAATTCCAAATGCCTCGGTTGCTTTGGAAACAAACGCCCCGGTTTGCAGTAAATCAATTAAATTTTTGAAAGAGAAGGACGTGGATGTTTTAAAAAGTGTTTGAATATAACTTAAAATATTTTAAGTGAGAAATAATGAACGACAAAAAAAATTCTGACCCCATACCCCCATCAATGCAGAGTGATACAAATCTAAAAGAATATCGCTGTCCTCATTGCAATAGATTCCTTTTTAATGGAAATGTTAAAAAACTGAATATGGTGTGTCATCATTGTCAGGAAACGATAAGTGCTGATGAAAGTGAATTTTTAAAACCAAAAAAAGACGAAACCTGAAATTTAATAAGGGGAATTGTTGTTGCTATTATCTTTATATATTATCAACTTGAATTTGGGAAAAGCCCCTTGATGGAACTTTATATCCTATAAAGATGATTGAATGAAACCAGTATTGAGGGTGACTTTTATATTAATAACTTGAATGTGGAAAGATAGCATAGGATGCTGGTTTTGGTTCATATAGAGAAACGCTGCTAATCAGCCGCTCGGCTTTTCGTGTCGGATGATTAGCAGCGTTAGCCTTTTTGTTTATCATCTAAGAAACTTTTAAATTGGTTTGGTTTGTAACGCCCTTTATTAACTGCATCCATAAACTCCCTATGAATTTCAACTAAAGCCATATTGCGCATATGGACTGCTTTATTTCCAAGATCATACTTTTTAGCTTTTTTGGTAATTGATATAAATGATGTGCTAAACCCGAAGCTTTTAAAAATCCGAACCATTGCCTTGTTAGCCATGACTAAAATTTGATAGTAGGAATTGCTCAACAAAACCAATAACACTACTCACATCAGGGGCAGATATTTTCCCCCATTCTGCGTGCATTGCTAAATTTCTAATTCGGGGCATGGTATCGAGCAAGGATTTTTGTGCCCCATATACCAAACCCTTCGATTTCAAAGAATTTACTATTTGGGTCATTGTTTTGTCTGTTAGCTCAACACCATTTAATGCGGCAAAACGTTTAAGTGTATCTTCTAAAGCAGCACAGGAAAGAACGGCAGCTACATCTTTAGCTGATTTGAAAAAAAATCATCTTACAGGAGAAGGATACCAAACTTATAAAGAAAAAAGAGAATTAGAAAAAATTTTAAGAATTGAAAATGAAAAAAAAATATTCGGACTGAAAAAGAAAATATAACTTTTTCAGACTTTTTTAATAATACATATAAACCCATTTTAATAACTAACAAAAAACCTGAGTCATGGCGCAAGGAGTTGGAGCATTTCAAAAACTGGTTAAATCCTGAAGTTGGCCATATCCCAATAAAAAAGGTCACTGCTTTTAATCTTGAAAAAGTTAAAAAGAATATAGACACAATAAACGCTTTTTTACTATCTTCAAAACCTTTATTCAGAGCTGTTTGCTTCATCCAGAACTTTTCTGACCGGTTTTGCCAAATCTGCTTTTACTATGGGTTTATATGCAAAAGCCTTAATACCAATATCTGATGCACTTTCTTTAGTTATTTTTTTACTTTATCCGGTACATAAAATCACAGAAATTGTTTTTGGCAACGTAAAATCGAGAGTTTTGGCAATTTAAAAAATTTAACCAATAATCCTGAATTTTGATTAATCATGTACCAATTTGTGAAATGGCTTTATTTACAGTATAAATTGCATATTTAACGGCATTTTGCTTTCCCCTCCTTTCAGCTGCATTTATTAATTTTTCCAATACAATATCGTGTTTAATTCCATTCCGTATCATTCCCATTGTCCATCCCCATTCTTTACCACTATCAGAAATATCTTTTGAATATGATCTAATATTTTTTGAAGCACAAAAAACCCTAAAGGGGAGAGAGGCGGACTTTATATTGGGAATCCATGGTTTTAAATTTGATTGTCCCACAAAATTCACCCAACATTTTCTTTTCTGACTCTTTAATCCACATAACCGACCTAAATGGTCACCAGCAATACTACCAGGATCTGTAAATCCTAAATCTTTTAAAATAAGTTGAGCCTGTTTTCTTTGCTCCTTGTTTAATGGACTCTCAACCTTCAACCATACTTGTGTATTACCGGGATGTGTTTCTATTACACAAGCCCCATATTTTTTTAAAATAGTTTTAGCTTTTGATGTTGGGACATCATCAAGAAAAATAACATTATGCTCCCCATCTTTGTGAGGCCTGAAAAAAATATCAGAGCCATTAAGATTCTGATGCTTTATCCATCCCAAAAGTTTTGATTTGATGTATTCAAAAGTTACACATTCATGATGTGTTAACCAAACCCATTCCCCATTCTTATAATCTTCATTTTGAGTTTTCGGTATCCTTACATGAATATCGAAATCATTTACACCCCGTTGACAAAACCAGTTTATAAATACTTGGATCTGTTCCAATGGCCGCATCATTTTTTAATCCCTTTATTTTTAGTCTGAAATAATCTTACTGATTGTCCTTCGAAAGGTATAAGATGTGCGCCATGAGAAAATCTATCAACAAGCGCTGCAGTTAACTCGACTGAACCAAAAACTTCAACCCATTTATCAAAAGACAAATTGGTTGATACAGCAATAGATCCTCTTTCATAGCGCCTGGAAAAAACATCAAACAGGAGCCTTGCTCCATTTTCTGAAAATGGAACAAATCCAAGTTCATCGATGATTAACAGTTTTGGTTTCTCCAATAATTTCATTGCTTTATTGAGCGTTAATTCGTTTTTAGCCTCTTCGAGCACATTTACCAATTCACACGCTGTATAAAACCTTACCGTTTTTCCTTTTCTGCATAGCTCCCTGCCGAGCGATATCAGACAATGGGTCTTACCTGTCCCCTGGGTACCTATTAAGCAAAGATTTTTTTTCCTTTCCACAAAATCACCATCAAAATGTTTTTGCACCCTTTTAAAATCAATCTTTGGATTCAAAGCGGGATTGATTTCTATCCATTCCTTTTCGATTGGAAATTTTGCTTGTCCCATACGTCTTTTCATTGACCGGTCTTTTTTGTATCTTAATTCAGCCTCAAGCAACTGAATCACAAATTGATCTTTATCTGTTATTGTCTGACTTAATTTGCCTAAACAGGAAAGAGCGCCAGGCATTTTTAATTCTTCTAATAATTTTCTCAGCACGTTACACCTCCCTATGTAAAGTCGCATATAGACTCAAATCATAGGTTGGTTTATAGGTCCGACCCTGCAATTCGGGCAAATAATTATCCAACCATTTTTCATCATAGCGAGGTATTGAATCCGTTTTCAGTTGATTCAATATATTTACTACACCTGCATATTCTACAGAGCCGTAAAGAAGAGCAAGACCTATTGCTGTTTTCCAATCCTCATAGGAATGGATTAGCTTCAAAAGAAGTATCTTTATCAATTCCTTGTTCGCTTGGCGTTTTTCCATCCGGGAATATAAACGGTTCCATAATTTTATTAACTCTGATTCAAATTTATGTTTTTTAACAGCTGTACAATCCCATAATGCGCCAGGTTTTTTAATAAGTTGATCTAAATAATGATCCAATTGAAGTGAATCATCACCAGGAAGATATTTCCTTGAATGCATAGCTATCAGTTCGTAATCCTTATAAATACTCACCTTAAAAACGCCAACCGCAACCCTGACATTGCTGCCAACATATCGCTCAGGAACTGAATACCAATGATTATCATTAATAACCACTTGATAAGAATTAACTCCACAATCAAACCATTTAACCCATTCTCGTTCTGGAGGAATTGGTAATA
>CAYWGN010000015.1:0-37925 GCA_964457495.1 uncultured Desulfobacula sp. | reverse complement strand
ATTAGAGACTTCTTTATTGTCTAATGTGGTTTCCACGTCATAATCATTTTGGAGGCCCATCCAGAACTCAGGAGACATTCCGAAATATTTTGCCAACCTCAATGCAGTGTCGACAGTAATCCTTCTTTTTTTGTTTACAATTTCACTTATTTTCATTTGGGACACATTAATATCTTTAGCTAACTTGTACTGGCTAATCCCAAAAGGCTTAATAAATTCTTCTAAAAGTATTTCTCCGGGGTGGACAGGTTTTATTTTTTCCCTTTGGGTTCCTCCTAGTGGTAGTCTACTATTTCAACATTATAAGCGTCTGGATGCTGCCATGTGAAACAGATTCGGCATTGATCATTGATTTTGATGCTATATTGGTCTTTTCTATTCCCTTTTAATTTTTCAAGCCTGTTTGATGGTGGTATCCTTCCGACCAATATATAAAGTTTTTCAAGTTTAATTGAAAACCTTTATTTTATGGAAAAACCAAGCTGTTTACAAATTTGTCTGCATGTTTATGGCTTATGGGAGGATTTAATAAAAAAAATTTGATATCATAAAACGTCTTGCTCCCTTTTAAACTTTATGAAAGAATATAAACAGCTTAAAGTTGGCAATCAAACAACCTTTTATGGTGTGCAAAGATGAAGAAAAAATCCATATTGGATACCGCTGTCCAGAATACGACTGAAATCATTCTTGAAAGCATATCTGACGGTGTTTTTACAGTTGATCATGAATGGAAAATTATGTCCTTTAACCATGCAGCTGAAAAAATTACCGGCATACCGCGAAAGGAAGCGATTGGCATGTACTGCTGGGATGTGTTTCGATCAAATATGTGCCAGGATGAATGTGCATTAAAAAAAACCATGCAAGAGGGAAAATCATTCTTCAGCAGTTCTACTTACATCATTAACTGCAAGAAAAAAAGGATTCCCACAACTGTTTTTACATCTTTGTTAAAAGATAAAAATGGGTATGTTATAGGTGGCGTAGAGATATTCAGGGATTACAGCCTTGTGGAAGAATTACGAAAAAAACTCTATGACAGTTTTCACATGGGAGATATGATCAGCCGTAGCCCGGCAATGAGAAACATATTTAAAATTTTGCCGAAAATCTCTCAGAGTGACAGCACAGTGCTGATCAGAGGGGAAACAGGTACTGGCAAAGAGTTGGTGGCAAGGGCAATTCACGATCTAAGCCCCAGAAAAGACAATCCCTTTCTTGCGATTAATTGCGGTGCACTTCCTGATACATTGCTGGAATCAGAACTGTTCGGTTATAAAGCAGGCGCTTTTACCCATGCAACAAAGAATAAACCGGGGCAATTTACCATTGCAGATAAAGGTAGCATTCTTTTGGATGAAATCGGGGATACCAGTCTTTCGTTTCAGGTAAAGCTTCTTCGGGTTTTGGAGGACAAGACATTTTTACCGCTTGGAGCTGTTAAAAAGGAAAAATCAGATGTAAGGGTCATTGCCGCCACAAATAAAAATCTGTCTAAAATGGTAGATGCCAATACATTCAGACAGGATCTCTTTTATCGCATCAATGTTGTACAATTAAAACTGCCATCTCTAAGGCAAAGAATGGAGGACATCCCTCTTCTTGTTGATCATTTTATTGCCAGTCTGAATAAAATACACGGTAAATCTGTTCGTGGGATAAATAAAGTGGCCCTTGGAATCCTTATGGCCCATGATTATCCAGGAAACATAAGGGAGTTGAAAAATATTATTGAGCATGCATTTGTACTCTGTTCCAATGGGGATATCACCCCGGAGGATCTGCCTTCCACGCTTACAAAGCAATCCATGGTTGAAATAGAAGATAATTTGTCACAGTTTCCCTTGAAAGAAGCAGAAATCAGGGTTATAAAGGCTTTTTTAAAAAAGAATAATTATGATCGCAATGCCACTGCCAAAGACCTTGGTATACACAAAAGCACTTTGTTCAGAAAAATTGACAAACTTAAGATCAAACTTCCAAAAATCGACGGGCGATTTAAAAGGCAATAGTTTTTTTGTAATGCTGCAATTTTGAGTCTCTATGCCGTCGCATTCCTGCGATTTTTTAAAACCGAAAAAAACTGTTTTATAATAATACTTTTATAACCATCTATAATTATGGGTACATTTTTTTATTATGAATTAAAATAGAAGCTGGCATGCTCCTTGCTATATTTATATTAAAAGAGGGGAGGAATTGATCAATAATCCCTTAATTTTTTTATAGTTTATAATGGAGGACTCCAGATGAAAATAGGCATCAGTTCAGCAGGAAAAGATATGAATTCCCAAATCGACCCGCGATTTGGCAGATGTGCGTATTTTATGATTATTCAAACAGATGACATGAATTTTGACGTGTTTGAAAATGAGTACAAATCCCTTGGCGGGGGTGCAGGGATTCAGTCTGCAGGCTTTCTTCATTCAAAGGGTGTGGAGACTGTTTTGACCGGTAATTGCGGGCCCAATGCCATGAATGTGTTTTCCGAAGGCAATATTCAGGTTATCACAGGACAAGCAGGCAAAATTCAAGATATTGTAGAAAAATTTAAAAATGGCGAATTGATGTCTTCTGTTAATCCAACTGTTAATGAAAAGGCTGGGTTGGCAGATGCAGGCAGTCAAGGAAACACTGGATCACAAGGACAGGGAAGAGGTATGGGTGGCGGCGGCGGTCGTGGCATGGGTGGCGGTGGCGGTCGTGGCATGGGTGGCGGTCGTGGCATGGGTGGCGGTCGTGGCATGGGTGGCGGCCAGGGCTCTGGCAGTGGTATGGGCCGTCGGTAGGTTTAAATTTTAAGATAGAGCCTTAAGCTTGCGAGGAAAATTTAGGATGAAAGTTGCGGTCACGGTCTGGGATGAGAGAATTTCCCCTGTTTTTGATTCTGCACACATGCTTTTAATTATGGACATCGAAAATGAAAAAATAAAGAAGTTATCCTATAAATCCTTTAATCCTTTATTAGAGGCTCGTCTTACTGAGGATTTAAATCATCTGAGTATTGAGGTTCTTATATGTGGTGCCATCTCTCAAATTTATTCTACACTGATTGAGGCCAGTTCGATTAAGTTAATCTCTTTTATCGGGGGCAATGTCAACGAAGTTATTGAATCCTATGCCAAAGGGAATCCGCTTTCTCCAGGCTTTTTAATGCCCGGATGCAGGGAAGATAGTGCTTCAGTATGAATATTATTTATCAGATTATAGAGTCGCAATATTGCCGCTTAATTGAGTTGCAATGTTGCGCCTTTAGTTCTTTATCTTTATTTTTTGGGGGAGTCAATAAATTTCCAATCCACTATAAATACAGGGGTTTTATTGCAAAACTCCAATTTGTATCTTTCTGGCACGTTGTTTGCTTTATAAGTAGACAATATAGAGAGGAGGTTTTTTGGCTCTGCCCATAAATTGGAAGATACTTTTGATAGATGACGAAGAAGATATTCGGGATATCATGTCACTTACCCTGACAGATGCCGGATATTCAGTCATCTGTGCGCAGGATGGGCATACGGGCCTGATGCTTGCCACAAGAGAAGAACCCCAGATTGTTATCACAGATATAAAAATGCCGGGTCTCAGCGGCCTTGAAGTCCTTGAAAAAATAAAAAAGATAAAACCTGAAACAGAAGTTATTGTTACCACGGGGTTTGGTGATATTAAAAAGGCTGTAAAAGCCCTGCAACTTGATGCATCTGATTTTATTTCAAAACCTATTGATGATGCTGCCCTGCACATGGCGTTGAAACGAGCCAAGCAAAGGTATGTCGATAAAAAACAATTGTCTGATTACACCAGCCTTCTTGAAAATGAAAATCTTAAAACCAGTTCTGAGCTGGTAAAAAATGTAAATTTTCAGAGTAGCCTTATAGAAAATTCAATGGACGGAATTCTTGGATGTGATGAAAATGATATCATTGTGACCTATAACCGGAGTATGGAAAAGCTTCTAGGGTATCCAAAAGCCCCGGTATTGAAAAAAATGAAGGTGATGACGTTTTTTCAACCGGCCCTGTTCTTAAAATTAAAGGAAAATTTGTCCAGCAGTGATTTCGGCGGTAAAAACAAGTTGTTTGCCTATGAAACTTCCATGCTTTCCATGGAAAAAAAAGATATTCCGGTTCAGATTTCAGGGTTTATTCTTTCCCAGGACAGGGGACTGAACTATATGGTGATGTTTATCAGTGATTTAAGGGATCTTAGAATCCTTGAACAGGAAGTAACAGACCAGGCAAAGCTGCTTCACCGGGAAAAAATGATATCTTTGGGACGGCTTGCCGCCAGCATGGTTCATGAAATCAACAATCCATTGTCCGGTATTTTGAACTACATCAGACTCATGATCCGTATCAATGAAAAAGGCCCCAAACTGAAATTGGACCTGACACCGGACCAGATACAGGATCGTCTCAATAAGTTTAATTCCTATCTTGCAATTATAGAATCTGAAACCCAGAGATGTTCTGACCTTGTGTCCGGTCTGTTGAAATTTTCAAGGAAAACAAAACTGGAACAAAAAAGTATTGATGTCGCGGAACTGGTCCAACACAGCCTTTTATTATGCAACCATAAACTTGAATTGAGCAATATTGTTTTAAAAGTGAGATGTGACCTTGATGTTCCCCCTGTTTATGGAGACTTCAATCAACTTGAACAATGTATGATTAACCTGATTTTTAATGCCATTGATGCCATGGAAAATGGCGGAAATCTGGAAATCAGGACAGGGGTTAACCCGGAAGAAAAACTGGTTTTAATTTCTATAAAAGATACTGGCAAAGGAATCTCAAAAGAAGACTTAAATTTTATTTTTGAACCGTTTTTTACAACAAAAAACAAGGGATACGGGGTAGGACTTGGCTTGTCATCCGCCTATGGCATTATTGAAAAACATAAAGGAACCCTTGTGGTAGACAGTACACTGAATGTCGGTTCTAATTTTGTCATTAAACTTCCCCCGGAAGAAAAGTGATAAAAATAAAGGTAAGGAAAATATAAACTATATTTGGAGGTATCCATGGTTAAGGAGATGGGGTCTGTAAAATTGACGGCTGAAAAAGACAGATCCGGCAGGACGGTCAGTTTGAGATCTCAACCCTGCAGGATTGGTTTTTACATCTGCCACTGCGGGTTGAATATTGCAGGTAAGGTGGATGTTGAAGCAGTCAGGGACTATGTTGCAACTCTTGAAAGGGTCGAAATATCAAGGGATTATAAATTCATGTGTTCAGACCCAGGTCAAACCATGATTGAAAAGGATATTCGGGAACTTGGATTGAACCGCGTCGTTGTGGCATCCTGTTCCCCGAGACTTCATGGAAAAACGTTTATGGAGGCCTGTAGACGTGCAGGACTTAATCCCTATTATTTTCAAATGTGCTCAGTGAGAGAACAGGTTTCCTGGGTAACCGAGGATCCGGAACTTGCCACCCAAAAGGCAAAGCATCTGGCTCTGGCTGCCATTGCCCGGGTAAATTTTCATACCCATCTTGAAACAAAAATATCAGGGGTTAACCCGGATGTGGTGATTGTCGGCGGCGGCATTGCCGGCATGCAGGCAGCCATTGATATTGGTAATTCAGGCCACACGGCATACCTGATCGAAAAAGATACCACCATTGGCGGTCATATGCTCCAGTTTGACAAAACTTTTCCCACCCTTGACTGTGCCGCCTGTATCGGCACGCCCAAAATGGTGGAAGTCGGGCAAAATTCCAATATTAAATTATTCAGTTTCAGTGAAGTGACCCATGTCTCTGGCTTCATCGGAAACTTCATAGTGGATATCAAGCGAAAACCCCGGTATATTAACGAGAACCTTTGTACCGCATGTGGAGAATGTGCAAGTGTATGCCCGGTTTCCATTCCCAACCCATGGGATATGGGAATGGGAGAAAGAAAGGCAATTGGCAGGGCGTTTCCCCAGGCCATTCCTATTACCTTTAATATTGAGAAAAAAGACAGGGCTCCCTGTCGATTAACCTGTCCTGCCGGGATCAATGTTCAGGGATATATTCAGTTGATCGGCCAGAAAAAATATGACAAAGCCGCATCCCTGGTGATGGAGAAGGCGCCTTTCCCCGGGGTTTTGGGAAGGGTCTGTCCCCATCCCTGCGAGGCTGAGTGCCGGCGCAAACTGGTGGATAAACCCATTGCCATCAAAGAGTTGAAACGATTTGCGGCGGACAGGGCAAATCTTGAAGCAAAAGAACTTCCTGAAATAATCGACCGGGAAGAAAAGATTGCTGTAATCGGAGCAGGGCCTGCCGGGTTAACCACTGCTTATTTTCTGCGCCTTAAAGGGTACCCCGTCACTGTTTTTGAAAAACTGCCGGTTCCCGGCGGGATGTTGAAAACAGGAATTCCAGACTACAGACTGCCCTCTGATATCCTTGATAAAGAAATAAATTATATCCTGGCCCATGGGGTTTGTCTTGTGCCCAACACGGCCTTTGGATCTGATATTACATTTGAAGGCCTGAAACAGGACGGGTTCCAGGCCGTCTTTTTAAGCTCCGGCGCCCATGAATCTCTTACGCTTGGGCTTGCCGGAGAAGAGACGACAACGGGTGTTATTGACGCCATCTCATTTTTACGGGATGTGAACCTTAAGCAAAAAACAGGCTGCGGTAAACGAGTAATGATCGTTGGCGGCGGCAATGTGGCCATTGATGCGGCAAGGTGTGCAAAAAGAATTGGCGACTGTGATGTTTCCATTATTTATCGAAGGACAAAGCAGGAAATGCCGGCCTATGAGGAAGAAATTATAGGAGGTCTTGAAGAGAATGTCGAACTGCTTACCCTTACAGCACCCACTAAAATTATCAGCAAAGATGGCAGGGTTGTCGGCCTGGAGTGCATCAAAAACGAACTGGGTGAAATGGATGCATCCGGGCGACGGAGACCGGTCAATATTCCGGGGTCTGAATTTATTATCGACTGTGACACCATTATCCCGGCCATTGGTCAGAGGACGGATCTGTCCTGGGCAGATTCCATGCCCGGTCTTGAGATTACAAAATACAATAGAATAAAAGTTGATCCATCAACACTTCAAACCTCCCTTAAGGATGTTTTTGCAGGAGGGGATATGGTAACCGGTCCTGCCAGTGTTATTGAAGCCATTGCCCAGGGAAGAAAGGCAGCCATTGGTATCGACAACTATATCAATAAAGTAGAAATGGACCCGATCGAAATGCATCGGGGTGACAATGAGGTTGTCAATGGCAATGAAACAAACCAGGTGGGAATTAAAGAAAATTATTCAGACATCCCCTTAAATACAATGATTGAAGAAAGGGCTCATGTCCAATCTATCGATCCTGAAGAAAGGGTCCGCTCCTTTAAAGAAGTTGAGGCTACCCTGACAGAGGAGCAGGCCATAAAGGAAGCGCAAAGATGCCTGAATTGTGCGACCTGCTGTGAGTGTATGGAATGTGTCACTGTATGTGAGGCAAAAGCCATTGATCATTTTATGAAAGAAGAAACCATACAGATAGCTGCCGGCAGTATTATTCTTGCCACGGGTTATGATACCCTGGAACCATCGCCCCTGAAACAATTCGGGTATGGCAGGTTCCCCAATGTATTTTCAGCTCTTGAGTTTGAACGTCTCAGCAATGCCACCGGCCCCACCGGAGGTAAGATCCTGATCCGGGATGAACATAATGAATTTACACGCCAGCCCAAAAGCGTTGCCATTGTACATTGTGTTGGAAGCCGTGATGTGAATTATCATGAATACTGCTCAAGGGTCTGCTGCATGTATGCCTTGAAATATACGCATTTGATCAAGGAAAAAGTGGGGCACGATACCAAGGTCTATGATTTTTATATTGATATGCGGTGTTTTGGTGAAGGGTATGAAGAATTTTATAAACGGTGCCAGGAAGAGGGAACGATTTTTATTCGTGGCAAAGTGGCCCAGATCACCGATAAACCAAAAGATGCTTCTGAAGAAGGTAAGCTGATTGCCATTGCAGAAGATACACTTTTGGGGGAATTGGTTCGGGTACCCGTGGACATGGTGATTCTCAGCACAGCCATTCAGGCAAGAGAAGATGCCGGGGATGTCGGAAGAGTGTTTGGTGTCAATCAGGGGGCAGACGGGTTCTTCCTTGAAGAGCATCCCAAACTGGCTCCGTTGAATACAGCGACAGACGGGGTTTTCCTTTGCGGGTGCTGCCAGAAGCCCATGGATATACCGGATACGGTATCCCAGGCTTCGGGTGCGGCGGTAAAAGCGTTGTCACTTGCCACAAAAGGCCAGGTTGATATCGCCCCTACCATTTCCTATATCGATCCGGATGTCTGTATAGGGTGTAAGACCTGCATCTCTCTTTGTCCGTATTCGGCTATTGAGTTTGACGACAGAAGACATATCTCTGTTGTGAATGAAGCCGTCTGTAAAGGATGTGGCAGCTGTTCAGGGGTCTGCCCAAGTGGTGCTGCGCAAAGTCGTCATTTTACCAAGAAACAGGTTTTTGCCGAAATAAGCGGAATTTTTTAAGGAGAATAATATGGAAAAATTTGAACCGGTTATCATTGCTTTTGTCTGTAACTGGTGCACGTATACGGCTGCGGATCTGGCAGGGACGTCAAGATTGTCTTATCCAGACAATATCCGTTTGATCCGGGTCATGTGCACGGGAATGGTGGATCCTCAATATGTGATCAAGGCCTTTCTTGAAGGAGCAGACGGCGTTCTCATCAGCGGATGTCATCCAGGCGACTGTCATTATATTAATGGTAACTACAAGGCAAGACGCAGGATCAAGTTGTTACAAGAAATTTTTCCTCGGTTCGGCATTGAAAAGGATCGGTTGCGCCTGACCTGGATCGGGGCAAGTGATGGCATTGAATTTGCCGAAGTCATGACGCGTCTGAATGATCAAATAATTGAAATGGGGCCTTCTCAGACAAGTTTGAGCAAGGTTATATGATGGAAAGGAAATCACAGCCATGATGATTAAAATAGAGCAAGAGGATAATAGTTCGTCCAAAGGGGTGCAGCAATTTTTTAAACGGCTTCTGGAGATGCAGGAGATTGATGCCGTTTTTCTGCCGGTTCGGTTAAAAGAGTCTTCATCCATTATGCCGTCTCTGGTGACAGATCCGGCCAGGATAGCAAATGCCGTTTTGTTCAGTCCTGCATTTCCGATTAATTCGGCCAGAATGGTATCCCGGCTTTCATATAAGGTATCGGGAAGAAAAACGGCTGTTGTATTACGGCCCTGTGAAATGCGAGCATTTATTGAACTTGTAAAGCTTAAACAAGGGGCAAGAGAGGAGTTGATTCTTATCGGCATGGATTGTCCAAAGGCTTTGACATCTTCGGATTATGCAGCATATATGAAAAAAGACTCCCTGGACGAGGATGCCTATATTGAAGCGGTGTTTTCCAATAAGGCTGAAACGATTAGTGGATTTGATTTCAGCAGTGCCTGCAACACCTGTGAAAATTCTTTTCCCGTCAACACGGATATCAGTATTTTCCTGCATGGGGTTGATCTGTCAGATGGGGTGGTGGCGGAATCCTGCAGCGATATGGGCGCACAGATATTAGAAAGTCTGAATATGCCGGAAGCCGCTATTCCTGAGAAACGGGCTGAGGTAATGATGCAGATAAAAGAGACCCATTCAAAGGCGAATGAAGCAATGATGGCAGATATTGGGGAAAGGACAGACAGCATTGCCAAACTGACTGTTTTTCTTGACCGGTGCATTAATTGTTATAACTGCCGGAATATGTGCCCTGTCTGCTATTGTAAAGAGTGTGTTTTTAATACAGATGTATTTTTTCATCAACCGGTTCAGTATCATCAATGGTCAGAGAAAAAAGGGCTTATCAAAATGCCGACGGATACGGTTTTTTACCATCTCACCCGAATGGCGCATATGAGTCATGCCTGTGTTGGGTGCGGTCAGTGTTCAAATGCGTGTCCCAGCGATATTGATGTCTTCGAGCTGTTTAAGCGTGTGGCCCACCATACGCAGGCTGCGTTTGAATATCTGCCTGGAAGTGACGAAAATGAACCGCCACCCTTGTCTGTGTTTTATGAAAAAGAATTTGAGGATGTTGTTGGTATAAAATAATTTTTTTTGGGAGGTAAGATGAATATGGCAATTGGTAAAACATTGGTTGCCGGGGCCGGGCTGAGCGGAATCAGATCTGCACTGGATCTGGCTGAAACAGGCTACAAAGTTCTACTCATTGATACATCAGATCACATCGGGGGCCTTTTATGCCAACTGGATTACCAGTTTCCCACATCCACTTGCGGGTATTGCAGGATGCTGCCCATGTTTGACAGGGATCAATCCTCACAGCATTGCCTGAGAAAAGGTCTCGTTCATGAAAATATAGAGATTCTTTTGTCAACACAATTGATATCAGTGGAAGGGGAACCGGGTGATTTAACCGTAACCCTTAAGCAGAATCCGTCCCTGATCGATTCTGCTTTATGCACGGGGTGCGGAAAGTGTGAAAGTGTTTGCCAGGTTTTTGTGAATGATCCTTTTAATGAAGGGCTGACAAAAAGAAAAGCGATTTATCTTCCCAGTCCCCAATCATTTTCCAATACCTACACCATAGATTATACGGCATGTACAAGGTGTGGAGAGTGTGAAAAAGTCTGCCCCACAGGGGCCATCAAATTTATAGGCCAGGACAGGGAAAAATTCAATATCCTGGTGGTGGATGATGAAAAAATTGTTCGAGAGTCCACCAAAGAATGGCTCAAGGAAGAAGGGTTTTCGGTCACAACAGCGGATTCTGGACAAAAAGCCCTTGAGCGGATGGATGAGAACTCGTTTAATATGATGCTCACCGATATCAAGATGCCGGGTATGGACGGGGTTGAGCTTTTAGCAAAGGCAAAACTAAAAAATCCAGATCTTACTGTCATCATGATGACGGCGTATGCTGCCGTTGACTCGGCAGTAGATGCCATGAAGCAGGGCGCACTTGATTATCTGACCAAACCCTTTGATCCGGATGTGCTGATTTCCATGGTGACAAAAGTCTATCAAGAGTTTGAAATTGCTGAAGCAAGAGTTGAACGAGTTGATGCCCTGATTCTTTCCGGGGGATCACAGTTTTTCAGACCGGACCTGGGCAAGAATCCTTATGGCTATGGTGTCCTGCCCGGGGTTGTCACCAGTATGGAATTTGAACGAATGATCAGTGGCACAGGGCCGATCTCACGTCCTGGCATGAGAAAATTGATTCATCCTGTAACCGGTAAACCCGTACGGAAAATTGCATGGTTCCAGTGTGTGGGGTCCCGGGATGTTCAGACCGATGCACCATTTTGTTCCAGTGTCTGCTGTATGATATCCATAAAGGAAGCCATTCTGGCCCAGGAAAAGTTTGGCCCTGATATTGAAACCACTATTTTTTATATGGATATGAGAACCATTGGCAAATCATCTGAAGACTATAGATTCAGTGCACAAAAGGAAAATCATGTCAGCTTTGTCAGGGCAAGGATTCATTCCCTTAGTCAAAATCCTGCAAAAGATGATACGTCTCTTCTGGCAAAATATGTGGATATTCAGGGGAATACCAATGAAGCTGATTTTGACCTGGTGGTCCTGGCAAATGGTCAGCGGCCTGCCAGACAGATGACAGAGTTTGCGTTAAAAAATAATTTGGAGGTCAATCCCTGGGGATTTATTCAATCCCTGCCTTTCTCAATGGTCAGGACATCAAGGGAAGGGATTTTATGCGGCGGGTCTCTTTCAGGGCTGAAAGATATTGGTGATTCTGTGACCTGTGCATCAGCAGCAGCCCTTGGGGCCTGTAAAATTATGGTTCAGGCCGGGAAAACGACACTCCAGGCAAGTGATATGGATGCAATAGATGTGGACGCAGATGAGATTGCGGATTTGGCGATTCTGGCAAGGCAAACACCTAAAATTTTAACGGTGTTGTGTTCCTGCGGTAATGATCTTTCTGCCAAGCTTGATATTGAAATGCTTCAGAACGAGCTTGGCAGGATTCCGGAAAATGAATCCGTTGAAATAATGGATAAATTCTGCGTGGATGAAGGCTTAAATGAGTTGATTGAAATGATTCAGAGAAGAAAGCCCAATCGGCTTGTTATAGGCGCCTGCCTGCCTGGTATCCGGAAACAAAGGATAAAAGAACTTGGCAAAGCCGCAGGGCTTCATCCAAGCCTTGTGGAAACCCTGGACATAGTGTCTATCATGAATCAATATTCGGATTCCCAGATAGAACCTTCAACCCGGCGAATAATAAGAGAATTAAAAATACTGATATCAAAAGCCAGGTTTAAAAATCCTGTACCCGGCGAACGCATTGTATCCAACCAGAATGCCCTGGTGATTGGCGGCGGTATTGCAGGCATTACGGCAGCCCTGTCAATTGCAGATTCCGGATATCACGTGGATCTGGTTGAAGAAAATGATACCCTTGGCGGTAATTTGCTGTGGATGGATAAAACCGTTGACAACCTGGACATCCAGGCGTATCTGGACGAAAAAATAAAGCAACTTGAATCCCATGAGCATATCACGGTCTACAAAAAGGCAAGGGTTGAAACATCAGAGAACCGTCCGGGAGAATTTGCCACGGTTTTGACCGAAGAGAATGACCAGACAAAAATTATTTATCACGGGGTGACCATTTTAGCCACCGGGGGCAGCCAGGCGAAACTTGAGTTGAGCGAAGATGCGGAACACTCAAGAGAGGTGAGCCAGAAAGATTTTGAAATTGCGGTTCAGGATCATAAAATAGAGCCTGAAAAACTGGAAACTATTGTGATGATCCAGTGTTCGGGAACCAGAGAAGAAAAGCAAAATTATTGCTCCCGGGTCTGCTGCATCAGGGCATTGAAAAATGCACTTTTTCTTAAAGAAAAGAATCCAGATATTCAGGTTTATATCCTTTATCGGGACATGATGAGCTATGGATTTTATGAAGAATACTACGCCAGGGCAAAAAATCTTGGGGTAATTTTTTTCCAATATGATCCTGCGAACAAACCTGTGACCCAAATGCAGGATGGCAGGGTCATTGTCAAAACCCATGATCTCTTGCTTGATATGCCCGTGGAGATTGAAGCCGACTACGTCATTCATGCCACTGGAATTGTACCGGATCTTCCTTTTGCACTGGCAGATCAATTTGGTGCTAAGCTGGATGCCTTTCATTTTTTTAAGGAAGCAGATTCAAAATTTCGACCCGTGGATAGTATGAATTACAGGGTTTTTTCCTGCGGCTTGTCGTTGAAACCATGTACCATTGAAGAGGCAATTGCTTCAGCAGAAGCATCAGCCATCAGGGCTATACGGATTCTCTCCCATGACAGACTGGTTTCCGGAAAAATAGTGGCGGCCACCCATACGGCGACCTGCAGCCTGTGTAAAATGTGTGTTGACACCTGTCCCTATGGGGCCCGGTTTGTTGACGAGCTGGAAGAAAAAATAGTAGTGGATCCTGCTGCCTGCCAGGGATGCGGTGTATGTGCATCAGTCTGTCCAAGCGATTCTGCTTTTTTAGAAGGCTTTGACGGGCGGCAGATGCTTGATGCAATCGATATGGTATTGTCATGATATTTTTTAAGGGGAAAATCTTATGGGTAAAGTAAATAATGAACAACTGTTAGAGCAGATCGGGCCAGTCAAGGAGATGATACAAACCTGCATTCAATGCGGCACCTGCACTGCTTCCTGTCCGAATACTGAATTCATGGATATCACTCCCAGACATATGTGGCGGTTGCTGCTCACCGATCATGCAGAAGCACTTTTTTCAAGTAAATCTTTTATCATGTGTTCTTCATGTTATTATTGTACCTTAAGATGTCCACGGGGGCTTGAGTTGACGAATGCCATGAGTCTCTTGAAACAGGCAGCTTCAAGATTGAAATTAAAGCAGTTTCGGCACTCTTCCCTTTTTTATGACGCTTTTTTGGATAGTGTAAAAAAACACGGAAGGGTCAGGGAAATGGAATTTATGACCCATTATTTTGTTTCAATGAAAAATCCTGTGGTCCCGTTTGGCTATGCATCTTTAGGGCTTAAACTTTTGAGCAAAGGAAAGATCCGGCCTGAATTTGGTTCCAGCGGCAAAGGAAAGTTAACCGCGTTGTTCAAACGAGTGGCAGAACTGGAGGGATGAAATGAAATATTTGTATTATCCGGGCTGTTCATTGGAAGGAACCTCTGTTGAATATAATATCTCTACAAAACTATTAATGGAAGCTCTCGATGTTCAGCTCGAAGAAATTGAGGACTGGAATTGCTGCGGAGCAACAGCTGCAGAGTCCAACAGCCACTTGTTATCTTATGTGCTTCCGGCAAGAAATCTTGCCCTTGCTGAAAAAATGAAGAGTTCAAAACAGATTCTTGTGCCCTGTAGTGCCTGTTACCTGAATCTTAAAAAAACCGAAGAGATCATAAAAAAAGACAAGATTCTGTTTGAAAAAATTAATATAGTGCTTGCCGAAGAGGATCTTGTTTTAAAAGGGGATGTGATTGTCAGGCACCTTTTAGATGTCCTGTCAAAGGATGTGGATATCGAGAAAGTTAAAGGAAACGCTCAGAATAAAATGTCGGGTCTTACCATCGCACCCTATTATGGATGCCAGTGTTTAAGACCTTTTACCGTCTTTGATGACCCTGAAGAGCCCCATTCCATGGATGCGCTGATACAGGCGACAGGGGCCGGAGTGTTTAAATGGGACATGGGGGCTCAATGCTGTGGGGCATCCAATACCACTACAAAACCCGAAGCCGGCATGGAGCTCGTCGGAAGAATTTTAAAGGCTGCAAAGGGAGCGGATGCCATTTTGACGGTATGCCCCATGTGCCAGATGAATCTTGAAAGCAATCAGAAAAAGATATCTCATAAAGAAGGAATTGATCTGGAAATTCCGGTTCTTTTTTTGCCACAATTTTTAGGGCTTGCCATGGGAATGATTCCAAAGGATGTCGGGCTGAATTTAAATCTTTCAAATACAGGGCCGTTGATTCAAAAGGCTATATGAATGATTTTGTCAAATATTTAAGACACAGCCTTGTTTCAAAGTTGATTATTTCTGTCGGGTTGACTGTTATTCTTTCCATATCTGCCTGGGCTTACTTCAATATTAATAATATCAATACCCAGATCATGAAAAATGTCATTGCCAGTACGGACCAGCTGACAAATTCCATCAAGCTTGGCACCCATTATGCCATGATGCTGAACTCAAGGGACGATATTACACAGATTATTAATAATATTGCCACCCAGCCGGGAATAGAAAATATCAGAATTTATAACAAAGAAGGGCAGATAAAATTTACCAACAAGGAAGGCGAGGTTGATAAAATTGTTGATATCAGGGAAAAGGCCTGTGATATCTGTCATCAAAAAGATCCTCCGACGAATCAGATCGAATTGCAGCAAAGGATGCGGTTCTTTAAGTCCGAAAAAGGCTACAGGCTTCTGGGGATTGTCCAGCCCATCAGCAATGAACCCGGTTGCACCAGTGAGTGTCATTTCCATCTCGATCATCAAAAAATATTGGGTTCCCTTGATGTGGTCGTCTCCCTTGAGCAGACAGACCGGCAGGTGTTGAAAATTCAAAAGGGGATAATAAAACTGGCTCTTTGGACTATCTTGATTACATCAGTGATTATCTTTTTTTCTATTTTACAATTTGTAAAAAAGCCAATTATTAAGCTGGTTGAGGGGACCCGAAAAATTGCAGAAGGTAATTACAATGAGCAGATTGATATTGGGAAGGATTATGAACTCGGACTTCTGGGTAAAGCCATACAAAGGATGGCCACCCAGATTGGATTGGACCAGGCAGAACTGGAAAGGCAGAAAAATAAATACCAGTCGCTGTTTGAAACAGTGCCCTGCATGATTACAGTTCAAGGTAAAGACTATAAGTTGAAAGCATGGAATAAGGTGTTCAAAGACAGATTTGATCCAAAGCCCGGATCTCACTGTTATCTTGCCTACAAAGGTCTGGAAGAAAAATGCACGGATTGCCCGGTTGAAAAGACTTTTGTGGATGGGAAATCCCATTTTGGTGAAGCAGAAGGGGTGGGTAAGAATGGTGACAAAAATCATTGGATGTTTATTACATCCCCTGTGACAGATGATGATGGAAACATTGTTGCAGCCATGGAGATGAGCATTGATATCACCCTGAGACGACGGCTTGAAAGAGAACTTCAACGATCAGAGGAAAAATACCATGCCATATTTAATAATATTTCAAATCCAGTGTTTGTTGTGGATCTTCAAACATTTGAGATTCTTGATTGCAATATCAAAGCACTTGAATTGTATGGCTATTACAAAGGAAATTTATTAAAGAAACTATTTTCTGACTTTTTTATCGAAGAGGAAAAAGAAGAACTGATTAAGAAAATGAAATCCGGCCAGGAGGTTAACAAGGTGAAGCATCTTGTTAAAGATGAACGAATCATCTATGTTGATATGTGGGTATCACCTTCCAAATATTCGGACAAACGAGTGCTTCTGGTCACCATTAATGATATTACAAAACGTCTTGAAACAGAACAGCACATGATCCATGCAAGCAAAATGGCCACATTGGGTGAAATGTCAACCGGGATTGCCCACGAATTGAACCAGCCCTTGTCCGTCATTAAATCATCCTCTAGTTTTTGTATGAAAAAGATGCGAAAAAATGAACGAATAGAAAAAGAAATTTTCCATAAACTTATTTCAAAAATAGACAGCAATGTGGATCGCGCTGAAAAAATTATTCACCACATGCGTCAGTTTGCAAGAAAATCTGAAATCAAACTTGCCCGCACAAATGTAAATAATGTGCTTCAAAGAACATTTGAAATGTTTAATCAGCAGCTTAAAGTTCATGGCATTGATGTTGTCTGGGATAAGAATAAAGCATTGCCGGACATACTGGCAGATCCGGACAGGCTTGAGCAGGTGTTTGTCAACCTTGTCATTAACGCAAAGGATGCCATAGAAGAAAAATGGGTAAAAGAGGGTATGGGTCAAGGAGATAATGACAGGATCACCATTATAACCAAAGCAACAAATGATACGGTCTTCATTGAAATACATGACACAGGTGTCGGTATTCAAAAAGAGGCTGCAGACAAGCTTTTTGAACCATTTTTCACCACCAAGGAAGTGGGCAAGGGAACCGGTCTTGGACTCTCCATCACTTATGGTATTGTCAAAGAGTGTTCTGGAGAAATTCAAGTAGCCCAGGGGGAACATAAGGGAACGATCTTTATTTTATCCTTTCCCGTACTTGATGACACAGTGGCTGATCTGGTCTATGAAACCTAACTAGTGGGGGGGTTATGATTGATAAAAATCAAATATCCATATTAGTCGTCGATGATGAAGAAGATATCCGGGATGTTCTTGAGATTGCATTAAAAGATATTGGCTACACTGTATATCTTGCTGAAAACGGTGAAAAAGCGCTTGAGATATTCAAATCAGAACGTCCGGATATTGTTATTACAGATATTAAAATGCCGGTCATGGATGGTATTGAATTATTAAAACGGATTAAACAGGAAAACCTGGAAACAGAAGTCTTGATGATCACAGGACATGGGGACATGGATTTGACCATTAGCAGTCTTAAAAACCAAGCCATGGATTTTATCACCAAACCTGTCAATGTGGATATCCTTGAAATTGCAGTTGAAAAAGCACTTGAAAAAATAGTTTCACGGCAAAAACTTTTGGAATACACACAGAAACTTGAACTTCTTATCTATGAAAAGTCAAAGCTGGCAGACCATTTGTCATCCTTAGGACTGATGATTGGCACCATTTCACACAATATAAAAGGGCTTTTAACCAATCTTGATGGGGGAATATATGTTGCACGATCCGGTCTTAAAGTCAAAAATCAACAAACTGCCAAAGAAGGCCTGGACCTGCTGGAGCAGGCAGTTGATCGGATAAAAAAGATGATCATGGATATATTATTATATTCCAGGGAAAGAAAACTTTCCAGAACTGCCATTGATACAAAAGGTTTTATCGATCAGATAAAAAAAATAATTGAATTAAAATTAAAGGGAACAACGATCTCATTTCAGTGTAGTGATACCCATTATCCTGAAACCATGGTCATGGATGAAGAGTTTATCCTGGTAGCTCTGATTAACATTTTAGACAATGCCATTGATGCCTGTCTGGCGGATACACAAAAGAAAGATCATGAAATCGGGTTTAAAATTTTACGGGAAAAAGATCAATTGGTAATTCATATCCATGACAATGGCTGTGGTATGGATATGAAGACAAAAGAAAAAATATTCAACTTGTTTTTTTCTTCAAAAAGCACGAAAGGAACAGGGTTTGGGTTATATATTTCAAACTCTATTATCAAACAGCACGGCGGATTAATTCAGGCATCATCCATAAAAGGGAAAGAGACTGATTTTAAAATTGTTCTGCCGGATATCCCCTATTAACCTTCCTTTTTTCACCTTGACTTTATGATTTGAATTCAATAATTAAATTAAAATATAAAATATTTTGCTTTGATCAGTTGGAATATTTGCGGTCCTAAAATAACCAGGAGGGAACGAATCGATGAAATTGGACAGGCTGGCATTGTTAATACTATTGTTGGTTTTATTCATTTCTTTAGCACCTGCTGCTGCCAAAGACCATTCTGATAAAAAAACGCATAACACGTTTGAAGCTGGTGAAAATCCTGAAACCGCTTTTGGCCACGCAGATGACAAGGGTGCACATGGTCATGTGAATTTAGGGGAGTTGCTACCCTTGTATAGCTGTATTCCCTTTGCATGTATGCTGTTATCTATTGCCTTATTGCCGTTGATCGCCGGGAATATCTGGCATCATCACTTTGGTAAGATTTCCGCATTCTGGGCAGCCTGTCTTGCCCTGCCGTTTATATATGCCTATAAAGGCATTGCAGTTTATGAGATTTTTCACATTATTCTGGCAGACTATATTCCCTTTATTATTCTTTTATGGGCATTGTTTACCATTTCCGGCGGTATTCTGCTGAAAGGGACATTAAGAGGGACTCCTGTTATCAACACGATTATTATCCTGATAGGTACCATCCTTGCATCCTGGATGGGGACTACAGGGTCTGCCATGCTCTTGATCCGGCCATTGTTGCGGGCAAATGAGCATCGAAAGAATAAAACCTTTATGGTGGTGTTTTTTATTTTTCTGGTGGCAAATATTGGCGGGGCATTGACGCCGCTTGGTGATCCACCTTTGTTTTTGGGATTTCTTCATGGGGTCAGCTTTTTCTGGACCTTTAAAATCCTGCCGCATATGCTTGTTGCATCCATTATTCTATTGGTAGTTTATTTTATCCTTGACAGTTATTATTACAAAAAAGAAGGGGTAAAAGCTCCGGATGATGGAGAGAAAAAGCCATTGCGACTGGTGGGGACCTACAATTTTCTTTTTCTTGGGGGTGTGGTGGGTTCTGTTTTGATGAGCGGTATCCTGGATTTGGGAGAAGTTTCAACTTTCGGTGTGCACAGGGCAGTCCAGGATTGGCTCAGGGACGGACTCCTTATCGTTTTTGGGATCGGCTCTCTTATGTCAACACCAAGGGTTCTCAGGGAAGAAAATGAGTTTTCATGGTTCCCGATAATAGAAGTCGCCTATCTGTTTATTGGAATTTTCATTACCATGATTCCATGCCTGTTATTGCTTAAAGCAGGACCTAATGGAGCGTTTGCATTTCTTATCAATGCAGTAAAAGAACCGGTTCACTATTTCTGGGTGACCGGGATGCTATCAGCGTTCCTGGATAATGCGCCGACTTACCTGACCTTTTTTAATACAGCTCTTGGCAGCTTTTATGCCGGTATGGCAGAAAGCCAAGCTGTTCCATTGTTGATGACGGAAAATGCGATCTATCTTAAAGCAATTTCAACGGGAGCTGTCTTTTTTGGCGCCTGTAGTTATATTGGGAATGCACCCAATTTCATGGTTCGATCCATAGCGTCAGAGGCAGGAACACCAATGCCCAGTTTTTTTGGTTATATCTTAAAATATTCTTTAATCTTTTTAATTCCAACCTTTGTTATTGTAAGCTTTATTTTCTTTTAATATATTGGTTGCAGGAATTTTTGGAAAGAACAGGAGGAAACAAGCCCAATGAATATTGATCTTAAAGGATTAAAGATAGCCATAATCGGTGGAAACAATCCATGTAAAGAAATTCTTGAAATTTTACTGGGGCCGGGGTTAAAAGAACTGGATCTAAGGGTTTTGGTAGTAGCCGATACTTTGACCCGGGTTGAAGGGATCAAATATGCCCAGGAGATGAGCGTACGTACAACTATTGATTATCAAGAGGTTTGTATGCTTTCGGGTATTGATATTATTTTAAAATTAAAAAATGATGAAATACTCAGCTGCATATTGGAAAAGGTGAATACGGAACATGTCAGCATTATTGATTTGGATGCCTACAGAGCCGAGTCTTTTTTAAATTTTTTAAAATCAGAAGAAGAAAAAATAAAAATTAAAAGAAAAATTCAATCTGAGACGGTTGGTAAACAGGAAATTTCAGGTTTATTTGATCAGTTTTCCCAGATCATCCAAAAAAATGCCGAGGATGAGAATAAATACCTGAAGCTTGAAAGAGAAGATCTGCTTGAGATGGAAAAAGAGATGTCCCAAATTATTCAGGGCAGTATGATTCCAACATTTATCATTAGCAATGAGCATATTATCACGCATTGGAACAGGGCCTGTGAAAAATTGACAGGACACAATGCCTATGAACTGGTGGGAACAGACCGGCAGTGGGTACCTTTCAGGTCTGCAAAGAGGCCGACCATGGCAGATGTAATTGTGGGTGGAATGCCTGAAGAGGAGGTATCAAAATATTATGGTTCATCCTGGAGAAAATCACATCTGATTAACGAGGCGTATGAAGCTGAAGAGTTTTTTCCTCATATGGGCAAAGATGGGAAATGGGTTTTTTTTACAGCTGCACCCATAAAATCTCCTGATGGTAAGATTATGGGTGCCATAGAGACATTAAAAGATATCACCGAAGACAAAAAAGCCCACGAAGAACTGGAGCTACAGGACAAGGAGCTTTCCACACTTTATGATAAGTATAAAAAATCAGAAGAAAAATATCGGTCATTGTTTAATAATAATCCAAATCCAATTTTTATTATTGATCAGCAGACATTAGAAATTCTGGACGTCAATGAGAGGGTGCTAAAAGAATATGGCTACTCTAAAATAGAACTGTTAGGGACGTCTTTTCTTGATATCTGCAATAACTTGGATGAAACCATTAAACAAGGCCTGGAAGGACTTTTTGAAAACAAGCCCATATTGTTTACCAAGAAAAAGCATTTTAGAAAAGACAAGACATCCTTTTTTGTAACGGTTAAGATTGTACATGCAAAATACAGCCACAGGGATGTCCTGATTGCATCGGCAATGGATGTCACCGAGAGTGTTGAAAAAGAGACCCAGTTGATCCAGGCAGGAAAACTGGCTACCCTGGGAACTATGGCAGCCGGCATGGCCCATGAAATTAACCAGCCCTTGAATGTCATACAGATTTGTTCAGACCTGATTCTGAAAATGATTAAAAAAGGCATCAAAATTCCAGATGACGAGTTGGTGATGATGGCCCATGATATTATTGATAATGTTGCCAGAGCTGCCGGGGTTATCAAGCATGTCAGAGACTTTGCCCGACAATCTGAAAGGGATCTTAAAAAATTAGTGATTAATGATCCCATCAATGATGTATTCAAGGTTCTTGGGCACCAGTTGACGGTTCATTCCGTAAATGTGAACCTTGACCTTGATCCACAAATTCCTGAAATCCAGGCAGAGCATAATCGCCTGGAGCAGGTGTTTATTAATCTTGTCACCAATGCCATAGATTCCATGGATGAAAAAGTTGAAAAAGCTGAAAAAGAGGATGAACCTGTTGAAAAAATATTGAAAATTAAAACATATGCAAAAGAAAACTGGGTGGTAGCCGAAGTGTCTGATACGGGTATTGGTATGACGGATGAGGTGCAAAGAAAGATATTTGAACCCTTTTTTACAACAAAGGAAACCGGTAAAGGGACCGGTCTTGGAACCAGTATCAGTTTTGGAATCATCAAAGATTATGGTGGAACCATAGATATACAAAGTGAGTATGGAAAAGGCGCTACCTTTATGATCAAGTTCCCGGCAATTGAATAAGGAAATAAATTATGTTGGCCAATAAGATATTAATTGTTGATGATGAAGACATTATTGTCAGACTGCTTTCCATGTCTCTTCGCAGCGACGGGTATGAAACGGTTACAGCCAATTGTGGTGAGCAGGGGCTTGCGGTTTTTAAAGCTGAAGCCCCGGATATTGTGGTGACGGATATAAAAATGCCGGGAATGGATGGACTTGAGCTGTTAAAAAAGATCAAGGAGATTGATCCTGAAAGAGAAGTCATCATTGTAACCGGGCATGGAGATATAGATTCAACCATCACGGCTTTGCAGTTTGGTGCCAGCGACTTTATTAATAAGCCCGTCAGGGATGAGGCCTTAGCCATTGCCCTTGAGCGAGCAAAGGCAAAGATTGCCATCAGAGAAAAACTGAAAGAATATACTGAAAACCTTGAAATAAAAATTGCTGAGGCAACTACTGAACTTCGTCGAAAGTCAGATTTTCAACTGCTGTTAATAAAAAGTTCCACTGATGCCATTGTCGCTTTTGATTATCACTGGAAGGTGGTTGTATACAATCCTGAAGCTGCAAGGATGTTTGGCGAAGCAGCAATAGACGTCAGGAATAAAATGACCATTGACGAGCTGTATACCCCTAAAATTGCTAAAATATTTAAAAATCAGGTCGAACAAGAAAAACAGCAGAATTCGTTTCCCTGGAGAGAAAATATAATAAACACCAAAGACGGCAGACAGATACCGGTTCGCTATACAAGCAATGTTCTTCATGAAAAGGGTGAATTTGTAGGGACAGTTAATTTTTTCCAGGATTTAACGGAAATAAAAAAGCTTGAAAAGGAATTGGTTCAATCGGAACGATTGGCTGCTGTAGGGCAGACGGTAAGCGGTCTTGCTCATTATGTAAAAAACATTCTCATTGGACTTAAAGGCGGCAGTTATGTTGTGGATGTGGGAATTGCCAAAAATGATACAGAAAAATTTAAAGCAGGCTGGACAACCATAAAGAGAAATATAAAAAGAGTAGGAGATTTAACCCAGGATCTATTGACTTATTCCAAGCAGAGAGAACCGGAATTTGAAATCTGTTCACCCAATGATATTGTGAATGAAGTCATTGAACTTATCATTGATATGGCAGGATCAAACGGAGTTCTTGTTTCAAAAGAATTTGATACTGGCATCGGTGAAGTTATGGCTGATCCGCAAACCATTCATCGTTCTTTGCTTAACCTTGTAAACAATGCCATTGATGCCTGTATTGAGGATGAAGATACGTCTAAAAAACATGAAGTCAAAATTCGGACATACGTGGATAACAATAATTACTTTGGTCTTGAAGTTAAAGACAATGGCTGTGGGATGGATGAAAATATTCAAAAACAATTGTTTAACCCCATGTTCAGTTCCAAAGGTGGAAAGGGGACAGGCCTGGGGCTCCTTGTAACAGGAAAACTCATAGAAGAACACAATGGTGTAATTGAAACCGAAACCAGGCCTGGAGATGGAAGCATATTCAGGATTAAATTTCCCTATGAAAAAGCAAATACGGTTGATAAACATTGACCAAGACCAAGGAGGATAAATTATGAGCAAAAAAGTTCTTGTGGTAGATGATGATCAAGATGTCAGATCATTTGTTGTCACAGTTCTGGAAGAAAACCAGTATATACCCTTGGTTGCTCAAGATGGTGTAGAAGGGTTGGAAATGATTAATAAACACAAGCCCGACCTGGTGATTCTTGATGTGTTGATGCCAAGGGGGAGCGGAATTCGATTGTATCGCAAACTAAAAACAGATGAGGAGTTAAAAAAAATACCCGTTATCATGTTTACCGGGATTGCTCTTAAGTCTTTCATGAAATCTCAAAAAGTTTTGGATGAATTTCAGGGAGGTGAAGTTCCCAAACCTGATATTTATCTTGAAAAACCGATTGAACCTGAAGACCTGGTTGCGGCAATAAAGAAAAAACTGGGTTAATTAATCTTTATAAATAGATTGAGAGTGGAGACTATATGGAAATAAGAAAATTGCTTTTTGTAACAAAATTTGAAGACCTTTGTTATGATGCGCTGAACTCTTTATTAGCACTTCGAAACGCTTCCCTTGAGCATGTTGTCTTTTTAAATGTAATTGAAAGAGATAAAGTCGCCATGAAAAGGGGGAGCGGATATCTTAAGCAAGAAGAGGTCAAATTAAAGGAAACAGCTAATATCCGGTTTATTGACTGGGCTGAGAATTTATTTGAAATGGGTTTGGAAGTTGGGGCGTATATGGAGGTTTCCACCCTTATTCCTGAAATTCTCAAGGTGGCCCAAAAAGAACTCCCTGATTTGATTGTGATTGGTCATTCCAATAAAGGAGCGCTGAAACAGCTATATGAAGGTTCTGATGTCACTGAATTGATTCGGCGGACAGAAATACCGATTCTGGTTTTCAAGCACAGGTTAGAAGACAATATTGTTCCTGAAAAATTATTTCAGCGGCCATTGTTTGCTACCAACTGGTCAGATACGGGTAAAAAAACGGTTGAATATATTAAAGGCCTGAAAAAGGTGATAGGCAAAATTCATATCATGCATGTGGTAAAGGAGAGCGCTTTAAAAAGTCTGGATACCCATGAAGTGCAGAAAGTCAGAAAAGTTGAAAGAAAACGACTGGATGATCTTTGTGATGAGCTTGAGAAAGCGGGTATCAACGCTAAACCCCATGTTTATGTGGGTGACCCGCAAAAGGAAATTGAAAAAGCAGCAAAAGAATACCAGGCCAGTATGATTATTCTAGGTTCCAGTGATAAAGCGGCTATTATGGAGAGATGGATTGGTTCTGTTTCAAAAAATATCGCTGATAAATCTGTTTTTCCCTGTCTTCTTATTCCAGGTAATAAAAATATTTAATATTTACGGTTTTTAGGTATGATCTTTAGGTTATAGACATGATAGAGACAAAATCCGGCTAAAATATAGCTGGTGTTTGAACGGCTCGGAGAGGAGCACTGCTCACAAACTCACCCATCTACTGCGTTGCTGCAAAATCTTGCCAAATTATAAATCGGGCCTCATGTACAGTAGTACACTCCGGTTTCAAGATTTTTTGCGCCTTGTATATGGGCAACTTTTCGCCCAAACACTGGGTTTTAGGTCAGGCACTATCTGGATTTTTGATCTTGTTTTAGTTGTTGACTCAAAATTCTAGTTTTGATATATGCAAACGAATTTAAAATATAAGGCTATATTATGAAACTTCTATTTATAGATGATGAACAGACATTTTTGAAATACCTTGCCAAACGGCTTGTGCTTGACGGATTCACGGTTAAAACAGCCTTTTCCGGAGAAGAAGGGGTTGAAGCAGCTGCAGAGGAAGATTTTGATGTGGCAGTAGTGGATTTACAGATGCCGGGAATTGATGGAATTGAAGTTCAGAAAAGGCTGAAGGACTTGCAGCCAATGTTACCCTGTATTGTTCTTACCGGCCATGGAAGCGTCGAAAATGCGCTGGAAAGCGGTAAATATAATGCGTTTAAATTCTTATCAAAGCCCGTGGATATGGATACCCTTATTGAAACCATAAACGCGGCTTATGATCACAGAATTCAACAGGAACAATCATCCTCTGGAACTGAAAGCTCTCAAACAGGGCTAAAAAAGGAAGGCGCCATAACAAAACTGTATGGAAAATTCCGTAAACTGTATGGCGTTGAAAAATAGCTCTTATCGACTTTTTATTTTTATGATATTTGAGGGAGGGTGTTTCATTGACTGTTTCTGATAATGGTGTTGCCAAAGAAGAAGGCAACACAAAAGCCGCAGCTTTAAAATCATTTTTTTCTTTTTTAATTACATTTATTTTAATGTTTTTATCCTGGATTGTGCTGTCAGGAAAATTTGATCCTCTATTATTATGGCTTGGTGGGATTTCAAGTTTTTTTGTTGCGTACTATTTTTATGATCTCTTATTTCCAGCTATGGATACAGGGTATATCAGCATTTTTTTCAGATTTATCAGATATATTCCCTGGTTGATCTGGGAAATTATTAAAGCCAATTTTCATTTATTATATCTTGCCTTTCACCCAAGAATGAAAGAGTTAATTGACCCCCACATTATTACCTTTAAAACAAATTTAAAGTCTGATATTGCCATAACAACTCTGGCCAATTCCATCACCCTTACGCCGGGAACCATTACAATAACAGCGGACAGTGACGGCGTATTCAAAGTGCATGCCATTGACAGGGAATCTGCCGAAGCCTTGCCAGGGGAAATGTTAAAAAAAGTTGCTAAAGTTTTTGGAGAAGATATATGATCACTTTTTTTCTTAGCGTTGCATTGGGATTATGCTTTCTGATGCTTTTTGCATTATATCGAGCTTTGTTCGGCCCTACAGTTCTGGACCGGCTCATCGGTGTCAATGCCATCGGGAGTAAAACAGTGGTGCTTCTTTTACTCATTGGTTTTCTTTATGAGCGTGTTGATATGTTTGCTGATATTGCTTTGGCCTATGCTTTTTTAAATTTTGTCGCGGTAATAGCAGCATCTCGCTATTTTCACAAAAGAAAAGGGCTGTACGAAGAATCATTTATGGATTAATTATTAATTTGGAGTATTCATGAATATACTTGTTATTTTGTTTTTACTCATAGGTTTGTTTTTCTTTCTGGGAGGTGCTGTTGGTATCATCAGAATGCCGGATTTTTATAGCAGACTTCATCCGGCTGGCAAAATGGATACACTGGGTATTTTTGCCATGGTGATAGGGCTTGCCATTTATAACCTCCATCATTTTTCCTTTGAAGCACTTCTGCTTTCAGCAAAGATGTTTTTAATTGTATTTTTTGTTTTTCTCTCCAGTCCCACAGCCACCCATTCCATTGTTGATGCTGGAATGCGGGCAGGGTTAAGACACTGGACTAAAAAGAAACGAAAGGCTTAATCATGCACTGGCCAATTGATTTGATTGTGTTAACCTTTGTCATTTTTTGCGCGATTGCAGCCATTTCTGTCAAAGATCTGCTTGGAACAGCTATTTTATTTGGTGCCTATTCATTTATGATGTGTCTGCTCTGGGCTGTTATGGGGGCTGTGGATGTTGCATTTACTGAAGCCTCGGTAGGAGCAGGCGTCAGTACAGTTTTTTTTGTTGCGGCTGTTTTCAGTACCAGCAGGAGGACAAAAGATTGAAACTTTTAGGATTTATCATTGTTTGTCTGACAGGCACATTATTGCTCTATGGAACAGGGGAATTCCCGGACTGGGGTGATCCAAACTCTCCTGCTTCAATTCACCTTTCAAATTATTATATTGAAAAAGCCGTTGAGCAAACCCAGGTTCCCAACCTTGTAACGGCTGTTCTGGCTGATTATAGAGGGTTTGACACCATGTTTGAGACGGCGGTTATTTTCTGTGCAGGCCTGGCATGTTTTCTTTTGTTAAGGGATTTTAGAGAAAAAAAAGAACGGTTTTACAGGCACGTCCCTACAGGGGTTATCCTCCATGTTAAGAGCGGTAAAAAGGTTTTAAAGACCGGGAAAGAATTTGAACACATGGATAAAGACTGGGTCCCGTCAGATTTGATTATTAAGACGGTCTGTCGCATTTTAATTCCGTTTATCCAGATTTATGCCATGTATGTTGTGGCTCATGGAGATTTTTCCCCGGGCGGTGGATTTCAGGGCGGGGTAATTTTTGGCTCCAGCCTGATTCTTTTAGCAATCTCTTATGATCTGAAAACCTTATTAAAACGGGTTAAGGAAAAAGTCCTTGGAATTTATGCAGCCCTTGGGGTTTTAATTTATGTCGGGATTGCTGCCATCTGTATGCCCATGGGGGGTAATTTTCTGGACTATGCGGCGCTTGCTCCCCTTGTATGGGATCCCCATCATGTGAGAGCCCTGGGTATGCTGGGTGTTGAAATTGGTGTGGGAATAGCGGTTACAGCGGTAATGGCTATCATTTATATTAATATTGTCTCTGAAGGCAGACACGATGAAGGACTATAGGTAAATTCCATGACTGATTTGTTAGCCCTGATCGTGGCAAAATACAATTATTGGCTATATGTAATTTTAATGATGATCGGCCTCTATGCCATGATTGCAAAAAATAATTTGATAAAGAAACTGGTGGGCATGAATATTTTTCAGACTGCCATCATTCTTTTTTATGTGTCCATTGGGTACAAGCGTGATGCCACCATACCCATCATTCAAAGTGCCCATGGCGGAAATGATGCCCTTGCAGCTATCATCCATGCAGCAGATTATATCAATCCTTTGCCCCATGTTCTTATGCTGACAGCCATTGTTGTTTCTGTTGCAACCTTTGGCGTTGCCATGGCATTGGCCGTCAGAATATACCAGCGGTATCAAACCCTGGAAGAAGATGAAATCAGGATGCGCCTAGTTGATATCGGGCAGGAAAAATAAACTATGGATAATTACCCAGCACTCATTGTTGTTACCCCCCTTTTAGCCGCCCTTTTTGCCGGGCTTGCCGCCTGGATTAAAGAGCGATTATCATATCCGATTGCCCTGATAGGGCTTGCAGTTTCAGTATATTCCGCATTCAAGGTGTTGATGCAGGTTATCGCCTCGGGAACCATTCATTATCGAATGGCGGGCTGGGCACCGCCCATGGGCATTGAATACTCAATTGACCTGTTAAATGCAATGGTACTTCTTATTGTATCCGGCATTGCCTTTTTAAATCTGATTGCAAGTTATAAAAGCGTTGCCCAGGAAACAAATGACAGGGCAGGATCTTTTTATACGATTTATCTGTTGTTTGTAACAGGGCTTTTAGGTGTTACGGCCACAGGTGATCTGTTTAATCTGTATGTCCTCATTGAGATCACCTCATTAACCAGCTATGCCATGGTAGCCCTTGGAGACCAGGACAGAGGCCCTCTGGCCAGTCTGAATTATGTTTTCATCGGGGTTATCGGCGCCAGCTTTTATCTTCTGGGGGTCGGCTATCTGTATATGCAAACAGGCTCTTTGAATATGGCTGATGTGGCCGATATTCTGTCGGGTATCCATGGTTCTTCCACTGTACTGGTGGCATTTATCTTGATGATGATCGGTATCTGGATCAAAATGGCCCTGTTTCCCCTGCATGTATGGCTGCCCAATGCCTATTCTTATTCACCTATTGCCTTTGCAAGGGTGGTGGCACCTTTAATGACCAAGGTCATGGTCTATGTCATGATAAGAATGATGATCACTGTATTCGGATTTGATTATATTTTCAAAACCCTGAACCTGAGCCATGCTGTGGTCTGGCTGGCAACGATAGCTGTCCTTGCCGGCGCAATCATGGCGCTTTCCCAGAAAAATTTGAAAAAAATGCTTGCTTATATCATTGTGTGTGAGATCGGGTATATGGTCGGGGGTGCCTGGATGGGTAACCAGCTGGGTATGACGGGTGCTATTTTGCATATTCTTAATGATGCCTTAATGACTTTTGCCCTTTTTCTTGCGGTTGGGAATATGGTCTATAAACTTAAAAAGGTCGATTTACTTGATTTGCAGGGGCTGTTCGGGAAGATGCCGTGGACCATGGCAGGTTTTGTACTGGCTGCATTCAGCATTATCGGGGTTCCGCCAACCTGCGGGTTTTTCAGTAAATGGTATTTGATTCTGGGAGCTTTTGAAGCGGGTGCTTATCATTTTGCGGTAGCCCTTGTTATTTCAAGCCTGATTTGCGCGGTTCTTTTCTTTAAGGTTTTTGAAATCTGTTTTTTTGAACCCATGTCTGAAGGTCATGGACATGGAGATTCCCATTCCCTTGTGGCCATTGAAGAAGCGCCAGTATCCATGCTGATTGTGTCCGGGCTTGTCAGCCTTTCCCTGATTGTTGCCGGGCTGTATTCAGGGACAATTGTAAACACGATCATTCTTCCTTTCTTAAAGTGAAGATGATCTGGAATATATTAAAAAGGTAAACCAATAAATGGAAACCATTATCTCAATTAAACCTCTTCTGGCAGTTTTAGTTTCTCTTTTTGTCATTCCAGTGTTGATTTCTTCTTCTAACAAACCCAATGTAAGGGAATCTTGGATTTTTGTTGCAGGAATCATCAAATTTATTCTTGTTCTTTCCATGCTCCCTGTCATCCTGTCGGGCAAACAGATTGCCCTGACCCTGTTTGAATTTGCACCTGGTGCCGCCATTGCATTCAGAGTTGACGGGCTTGGGATGCTCTTTGCCATTGTGGCTGCAAGCCTTTATATTGTGACATCCATTTATTCCATCGGATATATGAGAGGGCTGAATGAACATGGACAGACGCGGTTTGTCTGTTTTTTTGCCCTGGCGATTTCAGCCACTATTGGTGCAGCTTTTTCCGCCAATTTACTGACCCTTTACCTTTTTTATGAAATATTATCTTTGGCAACATATCCTCTGGTTGCCCACCATCAGGATGAAAAATCAAGGATTTCCGGCCGAAGGTACTTAACCTTTATTCTGGGTACCTCCATAGCGCTTGTACTGCCAGCCATGATTTATTGCTATCATGTAACCGGAACCCTGGAATTCTCCACTGCTGGTATTTTTGCCGGCCAATTATCAAAGCCTGCCGCAACTGTATTGCTTTTAATGTTTGTTTTCGGGTTTGCAAAGGCCGGGATAATGCCGTTTCATTCCTGGCTTCCCGCTGCAATGGTTGCGCCCACCCCGGTTAGCGCCTTGTTGCATGCAGTGGCCGTTGTAAAGGTGGGTGTGTTCTCCATTGTAAGGGTTATGACAGGGATTTTCGGTGTTGATCTGCTGGCAAATTTTAACCTTGGGGTGGTGGTCATGTGTATTGCGTCTGTCACCATTCTTGTGGGGTCCTGTATTGCGCTTTCCCAGGATGAATTAAAACGAAGGCTTGCCTATTCCACCATCAGTCAGTTGTCCTATATTATTTTTGGTGTGGCACTTTTGTCTCCCCAGGGACAATTGGGTGGGGTTATCCACATTGCCATGCATGCCTTTGGAAAGATTACCTTGTTTTTTTGTGCCGGGGCAATCTTTGTGGCAACAGGTAAGAAATATATCAGCCAGATGAGCGGTCTGGGAAAAAAAATGCCCTTTACATTTGCGGCTTTTTTTGTTGGTGCCATGGGCGTGATAGGCTTGCCGCCAACGGGTGGGTTTTACAGCAAATGGAATTTGATTTTAGGAACACTTGAAGCCGACCAGACCATCTTCATGCTTGTCCTGCTGGTGTCATCCTTCCTGAACGCCTTCTATTTTCTGCCCATTGTATATAAAGGTTTTTTTGGAAAAAGTGAAGAAGAGAATGACGACACCCCGGTGAAAATCCAGGAAGCAAATCTCTGTTTGGTTATCCCCCTAATTATTACAGCAATCATTTCAATTGTATTATTCTTTTATCCAACGGTTTTTGTCAACCTGATCAAAGTCGGTCTGGGGATTTGATTCAAAAATTTTTAAAGGTTAGAAATATGACTATTAAAGATAAAAATAAAAAAGAAGATTGGGAAATGCTTGGCCATGACCCTGTACCAGGATATAGAGCCGCTTTTTATTTTGCTATCGTGGTTTCTGTGATCTATTTGATATTCGCCTTTACATCTGGCGGTGGTACTGGCCACTAAACGGTCTTGATCTGGTTAGAAGAGTGCCTGTTCCGTGACAAAGATTAATTTTACACAAGGATACAATAATGAAAAAAGAACTTTCAATCTTTGATAGTCCAAAAAATGTTAAAAAACTATTGATTACTTTTTATTGTTCTCTGATCATTTTATTAATAGCAGAATTTTTTATTCATCCACATCCGGCCTTTTCTTTTGAATATGTTAAAGGGTTTTCTGCTGTTTACGGCTTTTTTTCATGCGTCATGCTTATTTTTCTGGCAAAAATTCTAAGATTAATTGTGATGAAAAAAGAGAATTACTATGACAAGTAATATGATTCCTCCTGCAATAATATTTATTTTAGCTGCTTTTCTGATTCCTTTTTTAAAAGGAAAAACCAAGTCCATTTATATGCTGTTAATCCCAGTGGCAACCTTTTATGTCCTGGTAAATATCCCTTATGGGAATATCTGGACATATGAATTTTGGGGTTACAACCTGATTCTGGGAAGAATTGATAAGCTTTCAATGGTCTTTGGGTATATCTTCACCATTATGGCGTTTCTTGGTATTTTGTTTGCTTTGAAAGTAAAAGATGACCTCCAGCATGTTGCGGCAATTGTTTATGCCGGTGCAACATTAGGGGTTGTTCTGGCAGGAGACTTTCTTTCTCTGTATCTTTTTTGGGAAATCATGGCCGTCAGCTCCACATTCCTGATCATTGCATCCAGAACCCGGGCATCACGGGAAGCAGGCTTCCGGTATATCCTGGTTCACTTGATCGGCGGGCTTTTTCTTTTGGCCGGGATTGTTCTCTACACCCAGAAAACAGGAACCATTGCCTTTGATTATATAGGACTTACCGGGATTGAATCCTATTTGATTTTTATTGGAATCGCACTGAATGCAGCAGCCATTCCGCTTCACGCATGGCTGCCGGATGCATACCCCATGGGAACACCGACCAGCACGGTTTTTTTAAGTGCATTTACAACAAAGTCAGCAGTATACCTTTTGATCAGAACCTTTCCCGGGGCTGACCTGCTGATCTGGATCGGAGCATTTATGGTATTTGTCCCCATATTTTATGCCGTGCTTGAAAATGATATTAGAAGGGTATTGGCCTATAGTCTATTGAATCAGATTGGTTTTATGCTGGTGGGTATTGGCATTGGGACCCAACTTGCCTTAAATGGTGCTGTTGCCCACGCATTTTGCCATATTCTTTATAAAGGTCTGCTCTTCATGGCGGCAGGATCTGTTTTACAGATGACAGGTAAGATCAAGTGTACGGAAATCGGGGGATTATATAAAACAATGCCCCTGACTTGTCTTTTCTGCATTGTCGGTGCTGCATCCATATCAGCGTTTCCCTTATTTTCAGGGTTTGTTTCCAAATCCATGATCGTCACTGCAACGGTCAATGAAAAAATGGTTTTTGTCTATCTGATATTGCAATTCGCCTCAGCAGGTGTATTTCATCATGCAGGTATTAAAGTTCCTTTTTTCACTTTTTTTGGACATGATTCCGGCATCAGAGCTAAAGATCCTTCATGGAATATGACATTAGCAATGGGTATTGCAGCATTTGGTTGTATCTTTATAGGGGTTTTTCCTCAACCATTATATAATCTTCTGCCCTTTATAGTTGATTATGTGCCCTATACTGGTGCACATGTTGTCGGCCAGCTCCAGCTTTTAATGTTTGGCGCCCTGGCCTTTGCCCTTTTAATTCTTTCTGGATATTATCCACCGGAAATTAAATCCATTAATCTTGATGTTGACTGGTCTTATCGGAAGATTGGCCGCGGTGCTTATTTTATTATGGATAGGGGATTAAATGCTTTAAACAGGCTATCAGAGAGTGTTTTAATGGGAGTTGTCAAAGGCGTTGTTTCTTTCTTTAAAAGCGCAGCAGCAAAAATTGCCCTGTTTGTATCGGTGAATATCTGGCTGCTTCTGGGTTACCGGGGTAAACGTTTGGAAATAAAGAAAAACAGGCTTTACAATGATATCCTGGAAGGAACCCTGCCCATTGGTATTGGTGCAGCCATTGCCATATCCTTTATTCTTTTGGTGTTTATATTAACCTAAAATTTATTTTACTTTAGTACTGAGGCTTTCACATGGTAAAAATAGAAGATTTAAAACGTATCAACCTGTTAAGAGATTTTCCTGATCATTTATTTGAAATAATTGCCAATGAAGCCCAGTTGAATATTTTTGGGGCAGGTACACAGTTAATTGCAGTCACTGAGCCGGTCAATACGTTTTTTATGCTGATAATGGGCCAGGTCGCACTTAAACGGGAATTAACCTCTGAGATTGATATTATTCTTGATAATCTTCAGTCTGGATCTTCTTTTGGATCTTCTTCAATGATTGAAGGGTCAAAGGCCACATATGCTGCCACCTGTCAGGAAACCTGTGAAATCATAACGCTTTCAGGGATTCGGATGCAAATGCTTTTTAAACAGAACCATGAATTGGCCTATCGCATGATGTTTGGAGTTGCACAACAGTATAAAAAACATTTGGATACGCGGGCACAAATGATTATGAAAACCCTGGATGAAAATCCGGAATTAAAAGACAGTATTAAAGATATTGAGAATCTTACTCTGATGATATAAAAGGAAAAATTAACAATGGTTGAAAAAGACATACTCAAAAAAATAGTTTTTCTCAAAGATGTGCCTGATTCCATACTTGAAAAAGTGGGTGCCATTGCACAACTTAAAACCTTTGATGAAGAAAGCATTCTCTTTCGGCAGGGTCAGGAAGAAGCCTTTTTATATATGATAGTATCCGGAAAAGTATTTCTAAACTGCAGATCTGTGCAAGGAAAATCGTTAACTCTTGATGAAGTAAGTGAAGGAAGAACATTTGGGGTGTCAGCTCTTCTGGGCGAATCCTCCAGTACGTTCACCGCAGTCTGCGCCCAACCAAGTTCATTTATTACTATTTCAGGTCAGCAGATGCGCCTATTGTTTGAAGCGGATTTTCAGACAGGCTATACCCTGATGCTGAAATTGGCCGAGCTTTTTAGATCAAGAATGGAAATGCATACCCGTCAATTCCTCCATTCTCTGGCAATGCTTCCTGAAGTGATATAGTTATTTTTTCCAGAATTCAGGAACAAAGAGGATAATAACGGTATAAATTTCCAGCCTTCCTATCAGCATACATAAGGCAAGCAGCCATTTCCCCATAACAGGCATGTGGCTAAAATTTTCAGTGGGACCAACACTTCCAAATCCGGGTCCGATATTTCCGATGCAGGCTGCAACGGCACCAAATGCTGTCATCATATCAACCCCCATACCGGCAAGAAGAATACTTGACAGAATAAAAAGATTTATATACAGGGCCATAAATCCCATGATGCTTCGTAGAATTTCATTTGGGATAACTATATTATTTATTTTTACATGACTGATGCTTCTCGGGTGAATGATCTTAAATAATTCTCGATAACAATATTTAAAACAGGCAATAATCCTGGCGCATTTCATTCCCCCGCCCGTAGACCCTGCAGAAGCACCGATAAACATGCAGACGAACAAAAGTGTCTGGCTCAATCCTGGAAATTTTTCATAATCAGCTGTGGCAAATCCAGTGGTTGTAATAATTGATACAACTTGAAAACTTGCAAACCGGAACGCATCTTTAATGGAAGTATATACAGACCCATATATGTCCCATGTTACTAAAAGGGTTAACACAAGGATCAACCCAAGAAAAAACCTGCATTCCGTGTCTTCCCAGAAGGCAAGGGTTTTTCCTCGAAGCATCTGGTAATGAAGAGAAAAATTAATCCCTGCCAGAACCATGAATATGACAATAACATAGTCAAAATAGGTAGAGTTATATTGGGCAATGGAGGCATTCATGGGAGAAAACCCGCCCGTGGGAAGGGTTGTCAATGCATGGCAGGTGGCCTCAAATAAGGGCATGCCACCACCCAGCAGGAAGATGATCTCACTTAATGTGAAAACCCCATACAACACCCATAAAATTTTTGCGGAATCACTGAGCCGGGGCGTGAGTTTGTCCGGCACAGGGCTTGGTACTTCTGCCTTATATAACTGGATACCCCCAACCCCTAAAAACGGCAGTATGGCCAGAGAAAGAACAATAATTCCCATGCCGCCCAGCCATTGAATAAGGCTTCTCCAGAAAAGAAGACTTTTGGCTGCGCCTTCAATATTTGTCATCACAGATGACCCGGTTGTTGTAAATCCGGAAACAGATTCAAAAAAAGCATCGGTAAAATTGGTGAATTCAGGGTTTAAATAAAAGGGCAGGGCACCAAAAATGCCAATGGCTGTCCAGGCAAGGGCAACAGTTGCCATTCCTTCTTTCTGGTTGATATAATCATCACTGCGCATTTTTTTTGAAAGAATGATGAGGATAAGTCCTGCCACCATGGTAATGCCAATGGATCGAATAAAGCTGTCCCGGGCAAGATCATGATAATGGAGACTGACCAGCAAAGGGGCAATCATGGAAAGCCCTAAGAATATTAAAAGAATACCGATAATCCTTGCAATGAATGACCAGCGCATTAAAAGAAATCCAGTTTAACTATCAAAAGTTTTTCAAGTTTTTTTACGGCCTGTTTGACAGCAAACATAATGATTCTATCCCCTGGTTTAACAATACTTTCCCCTGCAGGAATAATGATTTGACTGTCCCTTATGATACAGACAAGAATCGCTCCTTTTGGGAAAGAAATTTTTTTTAGTGGCTTGTTCGTAATGTCCGAGGTTTCAAGGGCAATGGCTTCAATAAATTCCCCTCGTTCCCCTAAAATGGAAATATCAGACAGAACTTTTCCTTTTCTTACCTCCTTTAAAATTGAGCTGACAGCCGACAGTCGCGGGGAGACAACTTTTTCTATACCAATGGTGGCAAGAAGGGGGAAATAGTTTGATTTGCTGATCCTGGTAATCGTATTTTCAACTCCCATGTTTTTTAGCATAAGAGAAACAAGTATATTGGTTTCATCGTCATCCGTGACAGAAACAACTACATCGCTTTGTCCCACATTTTCTTCAAAAAAAAGTTTCTGATCAGAGCCATTGCCATGAAGAATAATTGTTTTGTCCAATTGTTCAGACAGGTAGTGACAGCGGTCAATATCAGATTCAATGATTTTTGTTTTAATGGAATCTTGTTCAAGTAGTTTGGCAAGGCGTTCACCGATTCGTCCACCTCCGATAATAAATGCTCTTTGAATGGGTTCTATTTTTTTCCCAAAAAGGTTGAGCATTTTTTCAAGTTTTTCAGTCTCACTGACAAAATAGATTAAGTCCCCGGGTTTCAAGCTGTTGCCGCCCCTTGGGACAATGACCTCATTATTTCTGATTATAGCAGCTATCAAAGGCCGATTCTCACCAAACCTGGAAGTAAAATCAAAGAGTTTCATTCCAGCCATGGGAGAATGCTGGTCAAGTCTTATACCGACATATTTTACCTGGCCGTCCACAAAAGAACCAACATCAACAGCCCCAGGGACATCCATAAGTTTTCTGATGGTATTTACAACTTCTATTTCAGGATTGATTACGGTATCAATATGGGGATTTTCTATTTGAAACCGGTGGTGATAGGAATCAAAATCAGCATCTCTGATCCTGGCAAGCTTTTTGGTTGTCGGGGATATGATATTGGCCATTAGACAGGCCACAAGATTTGTTTCATCGCTGTCCGTCACTGCCAGAAGGATATCAGTCTCATTGATGCCGGCATCAATGAGAATTCTGGGGTTGCTGCCCGATGCCGTAATAACCTGTATATCCAGATTTTCCGAAAGACGTCGAATGGCACCTGGATCTTTGTCAATGACAACCACCTGCTTGTTTTCAGAAGCCAGCCGACTGGCAATGTTATACCCGACTTCTCCGGCACCCACAATAATGATTTTCAAATCGTATCTCCTGTCCAATTGATAAAGGATTGAAAGATAACTTACTAAATCAGTAAAAGACTGTCAATAATACGAAAGATCTCTGGATATTTGCCATAAGAAATTTTGCATAACCCGTTCCAGAGTGATCACCTTACCTCCGCTGGGTGGACATTGCTACAAGCTCTAACCTGAAGGTCACACGTAACCTGAAGGTCACACG
>CAYWGN010000014.1:0-39697 GCA_964457495.1 uncultured Desulfobacula sp. | reverse complement strand
CCGGGATCTTGTTTTAACGCTGTTTTCCACAGGATCAAATCCTGCATCCATGGCCTCTTTAAAATTTAAACCCGATCTGGCAACCTCAAGGGAAAAAACTTTAAAAACAGATGTCCCGGCAATACCTTGAAGACGGGTCTGACTTCCTGTAACATTATCAGCAACTGCCCACCCTGCCCTGTTGGCTATTAATGCCAGGGGAATCCAGCATTTGTTATCTGTCACTACATGATAGGTATCAGCACAGTCTCCTGCCGCATAAATATCCTTATCCGAAGTTTTTAAATACCTGTCCACAGCTATGGAGTCAGAAATTCCCAATTCAAGACCGGCATGTTTTGCCATTTCGCTGCAGGGTTTTACCCCCATTGCCACAAGTACCATATCTGCCTCTAAAGTCAGGTTTTCACATACAACCTGAACACCGTCACCCAAGGGTTCAATTTTCTGGATAGCATGTCCAGAATAAATATCAACACCCTTCTCGATTAATTCCTGGTAAATGACACCTGCAAGCTCAGGTACAAGCCAGGGCAAAAAAACCGGTCCCGGCTTAACCATACTCACTTTTACACCTCTTTTTTCAAAGGCTTCACACATTTCAAGAGCGATATAGCCCATCCCGATAATCACAGCTTTTTTAATTTGGTTCTGCTGGATATAATCTTTTATCTGTTTACCCTGTTCAAGACTTTTTAAGGACATCACCTGGGGCAGATTAAATCCCGGCAGGTCAGGAATCACAGAAGAAGCACCCGTGGCAATAAACAATTTATCATAATCAAAACTAAACGGGTCTCCTTCAATTATTATTCCAGATACCTTTTTGCCTTTAGGATCAATGGCAGTGGCTCTATGACCCGTCAAAAGATTTATCTTGTTTTTTTCAATAAACACTTCAGCCTTTCTTACAACAAGCGATTCCATATCCCTTTCAGTGTCGGCAATGTTATAGGGCATACCACAGGCACTGTAAGAAACATCATGGGTCTGCTCTAATACAATAACGTCAATATCTGGATCTTTTCTTTTTGCCCTGCTTGCGGCACTCATACCTGCGGCATCACCGCCAATGATTACAAGTTTCATATCGTCTCCTTGGAATACCAGCCAATTATCTGTTTTAGATCGGACTTTTTTATATAAAACATTTATTCTTTAATATCAGCTGTAATTAAAAATTTTGGTGGATCAATAATATTCCTTTTAACAGTACAAAGTTCGGCTGCCCGGATAACAGCTGATTTGTATTTTTTTGGAAATTCCGGTGGAAGTATCATGTGTATACGTACAGCTTCAATTAAATGTTTTTTTTCATTCCTGTCAAATTGCAATGTCATTTTAATTCCTGAAGTATCAATACCCCGTTCATCACAGAAATAAACCACATAAACTCCGGCGCAGGTCCCAATGGAAGTCAAAAAAAGATCATATGGTTCAGGAGCACTGCCGTCTCCTCCCTCGTTTTTAGATTGATCTGTTTCAATGGTGAATCCTTTATAAACTGCATTTACTTTTTTATTACCCGGAAAAACAATTTCCATATCCATCTCGTTTTCTCCTAGTTGATATTGGTCCTGCTGTGCCCAGAGTCGCAATTTTTATCCTTTGTTAGCCTTGATTCTTTAACGTCATCAATGCATCTGTCAGAAGACCTTTAAACCGGTCCAGAGTTATAGGATATGACTGCATGGGAATCCCCATCCAGTCACAATATTCAAGAAAGCCCTCGGGATCTTCCGCCATATACTGATCCAGGTATCCAATACCATCAAGGACGACGCACCCACCTGTGTGTCTGGGGAAATTTTCATTGGCGATTGCTTTATCCCAGCCCTTGAAGACCTGTTTTTGATATTTTACCCAACCCGGGGTCATGAACCATACTGGTTCACCTCCTGCAAATTCATTTGTTATCTGTTTCATCTCATCATCAGTGGCCAGCATTCCCATGCAGTGTGAGGCCTCAATTCTTACAACCTTCAATCCTTGTTCCTGGATAATTGTCTGCATTAACCGAGTTGGATTATCTGGATTAACATAGCAATACTTTCCACCATAGACAACTATAACACCACTGGCAACAGTCTTTGCTTTTTCTATAAACTTTATGAGCTGAGTTTCAAGTTCAGGGATATCCTGATGTAATCCTGGAGTAGTATAAAAAATATGCTGAGTATCAAGAAATTCTTCTTTCACAAGATGATTGATTTCAGGGCTCATTGTTCCACAGGCCACAATTGCAGTATCACTGAATGATTGTTCTTCCATAATTACCTCTTGAATAAAAAAATTTGGCCAAATTGTTAATCTTCGTCACTATTTATTTCACCTTCTGGAATATCTTCGTCAGATCGCCAGGTTACAAATTCACTTGTATCCAGCACATCATTTGCCGCCACAACTTTGTCGGTCCAGTCAACACGAGTATTGCATTCATAAACGCTTTTTCCAAGATCATTTTGTCTTTTTGGCAAAGCTTTGTCGGATTCTTTCCTGGTTTCATGTACTTAAATGATTTTTTTTTGGGGATTGATCAAGTTTATGATCATCATAAATTAATGCATACATAAGTAGTCTCCTTAATCATTTCGTGATGGTTTCTTTTTAAAATAGGCGTGTAAAGTGCAGGCCCAAACAATTGCTGCCTGCACTTTACATGTTCTAAGCATCAGTTGCCAAGGGTATCAGCTGTAGCATCTTGTTTAAGATGCTCATTCCATTTTTCACCCCAGAGATCGGGAATGGTTTCTTCAACCAGAATAATGGAATCCCAGCTAATGCCGATTTCTGTGAAAATATCTTTAAGATCTTCTTCACTGGGCGCCAGCCATATACAATAACGAACCCCTTTTTCTTCATTATAATAGGTTCGTATCCATGTCCCAGCTTCAACTTGTGCCAGTTTTCTCCAATTGGCCTGAACCTCGTCACAATTAATGTCTGGCGTGTTGTGAACCATCATGTATTTATTCAATTTACTCATTGTCATTCTCCTTTTCTATTTGTTGTATTGTTTTAACTTTCCCAAGTAAAATGCGCATTTTAAACTTGCCTTTAATATTATTATTACAACAACCATGCCAAATTTTGAATATTATTTCTTAGTTTTATAACTATTTGTAATAATAGATAAAAAATTTAAAATTATTCTCTGTTTACCATTAAAATATTAAATATTGACAAACAATTGATTCGTTACTTATTATGACACCATAAAAAAGTAGCGCCACCGGTGGCGCTGAGATGAACTAAAAAGGATGCCATGAAAAATATTGAATTTGAAATACAGAATAATGCATTTGTAAAACTACTGCTTGAATCCATTGGTGATGGCATTTTTGTTCTTGATACCCACGGAAAAATCATTGCCTGGAATCCAGCCATGGAAAAAATTTCCGGGTATTCATCCGATGAAATAAAAGGGCAGAGCTGTAAAATTATGAATTTTAATCAGTGCTTTGATAAGGATTGTCCAACTGGGATGAAAGATTGTGGTATTTTAAAATATGGCAAAGTGCAACCCACAGAATGCTTGTTAAGCCATAAAAACGGTCATACCCTCTCTGTGACAAAAAATGCCAGGGTGATAATAAACAAGCAAAATAAAATCATTGGTATTGTTGAAGCTGTTACTGATTTAACAGAACTTAAAAATACCAGACTGAAAATGGAAGAGGCAACCCGTCGCCTTGGAGAATTGAATCGACTGGGTGGTATTATTGCGAAAAGCCAGGTCATGCAAAATGTATTTACCTTTATCAAAGCCTCGGCGGCAAGTGAAACAACCATACTCATTCAGGGAGAAAGCGGGACAGGGAAAGAACTTGTAGCAGGTGCAATTCATTCCATCGGAGAAAGAAGGGATAAACCTTTAATAACAATAAATTGCAGTGCCCTTTCAGAATCCCTGCTTGAAAGTGAGCTCTTCGGTCATGTTAAAGGCTCCTTTACCGGGGCTACCCAGGACCGTATTGGACGATTTGAGCAGGCAGACGGCGGCACCATATTTTTAGATGAAATAGGTGAAATTACGCCTTATATACAGGTAAAACTGCTTCGGGTGCTGCAGCAAAAAGAGATAGAACGGGTGGGTGAATCCAGAAAACGTAAAATTGATATCCGCATCATAACTGCTACCAATAAAGATCTTAAATCACAGGTAGATGGCGGTCTCTTTAGAGAGGATCTTTATTACCGACTCAAAGTTTTTCCCATCTTTCTGCCGCCTTTAAGAAAAAGGAAAGAAGATATCCCTCTTCTTGTGAACCATTTTATTAAAATGAATAATAAAAAATTAATCATTAAAGTAAAAGGAATCGCAAAAACAGCTTTAAAAGCTTTTATGGATTATTCCTGGCCCGGCAACATAAGAGAACTGGCCAATGCAATTGAACATGCTTTTGTTTTATGCTCCAACAGGCAGATTGAGTCAGACGATCTACCTATTGAAATAAGGGAACCGGATATAATTTCCAGGCCTGTTGAAAAAGAAAAACCTTATGATAATAAAAAGCCAACTCAACATATTTCTTCTTTGACCAAAAAAAAATTAATTGAACTGCTCCATGACAATGATTGGAATAAGGCAAAAGTTGCCAGGCTTGTAGGATTGAGTCGGGCATCTATATGGAAATACATGAAAAAATGGGACATACCGCTTCAACCTGAGGACAATAAGTGAATGCAGAGTTTTAACTCCCCTGCCCCATAAACAAAGGGTTCATTCAGTTGGGGGGTAACGATTAAAACCGTCGTCTGAATGAACCCTTTGTTGTAAATTACTCAACTTTCGGAATTGCCATAAGGCCAAAAGTCGAATAAATTATTTACATTTAGCAGGAGTTGGAGAATCCGCAGCATAATTATAAAGGTAAGAATATATATCGTTAAGATCTTCCCCGGACATGTTTTTCCATTCGTTGCTGCATTTAAAAAGATCAAAATCCTTTTTTTCAAAAACTCTTTCCCACTGGGCCATTGTTTTATCACTTGGGTTGACAATGGGCTTTTTTGACTGGACTTCGCCTCTTTTGGCACAGGCTTTATAAACATTTCTATAAGTATATTTACCTTTCCGTTTATTCCCTTCAGGGCCCTTGGCAAATAAAATAGTTACCCCGGATAATACAAACATGACCACCATTGCAAGAACAATTAATTTTTTATTCATTTATTTCCTCTCTTTATCTTATTAGATGAAATTCAGTTTTTGTTTCTATCTTTCCCTTAAAACCGCATTGTTATAGAAGCGGAAAGATCCCATACCTTATCAATTACCGGAAATATTGCATTCAAAGCATTAATTTCTGAAATTTTTACAGGTGCACCAAGGGGATTGCCACTTCCTGTATATTCATAATCATAATATTTCATTCCCAGTTTCAAAAAGAAATTATTTGAAATTATCGGCTGAATATAATAGGTTTCATAGACACTGCCACGGGCAGCCAGCTTACTGCCTGCAATGGCATCCTCAGCTCCGGTAAAGTTAAACCAGTATTCTGATCCCCAATTATATTCAAATCCCAGCTTTGCATCTAAAGGCATGGGGAAAAGTACACCGGCATATAAGCTGTATCCGTTCTGGGCTTCAAGCTGTCCGTTGGAGCTTAACAGGCCCTGGCCCATTATCTCATAAAAAGGATTCTGAGAAATCTGTGAAGGATCTGTATGGCTCCATGACAGAGCCATAAAAACATCTATATCCTTTCCTATACGCTCATCCAGGTTGGATCTTAACAGAAAAGATGCCGCGTCCCAGTCTCCGATTTCAGTTACAGGCTGCATTCGGCTAATATAGCCGCCAGTATTCTGCTCAAAAGTATAAGTACCGTTAGCATTTTTGATTGGAATAAAAGGCATGACGGTCAGCCCGGTAAACCCATCGGTAATATCCCATGCATGGGCATAATTAAAAACAGCACTGGATGTATCATCATTAAAAAGGGTTGCAATCACACCGAACATATGAACATCATCAACATCGGTTGAAGTATTCTGGAGTGAATAGGAATTGCCCCACCCGCCTTCAAACCCCAGGCCATAACAAAATTTAAATGCGGCTCCAGGGATATTAAGCGCTTCTTCCAGACCAAAATTCAAAGAAGCCCCGTCAAACTGCCAGTTGATAATGCTGGAAAGAGGCGAGCCTGCTTCCAGACTGTTTTTCCCATATTCCATGGGGGGTCCGTCAGTTGAAGGACGTCTGCCAAGAGAAAAACTGACAGGGATTTCATCTATTGTATTTGAATATAGAAAATATGCCCGCTCAAGGCTTATGGCATCGCCATGGGGAACTGAAGATGTGTTGCCATCAAGTGTTACATCTCCAAGACTTCCCGTATTGGTTTTTATTCCTGAAGAATCTCCCCACACTTTATATGCGGCAAGCCTTCCATCAAAACTTAGATTATTGTTAACCTTTGCCTTCATATTCAGGTGAAATTTATTAGTGGGCAAAAATTCATTTTTAGCATCATATTTTTCAGTAGGCGGGATCGCACCGGCAGCTGCCATTGCTCCAATCAAACCCTGAATCTGAGCCAGGTTACCACCGTCGAATCCACCCGTAAAAGGAGCAATCGGATTATAGGGTGTAAAAAACGCCTGAGTTAATGAAGACGGTGCTACCTGCATATCGCTATAATGCAGGCTGTGAAATTCTGCCCGCGCTTCAACGCCAAGGGAAATCCTATCTGTGACAGTATGAAGCTCTGTTTTGTCCACCCGGTCACTAAGATATTCTACTTCTTCTTTTCCTGCTTTGTTTTCTTTTTCCATGTCGTCTATCTTTTTTTGCAAAGTCTCCATGGTTTGAGACATTTTTTTCAATTCGTTTTTAAGCATTTCCATATCATCCGCCGCAAATGCCGGAGAACTCAAAAAAAATACAGAAAAAAGAAAACACAAAAATACTTTTTTCATCTCTCTTTTCCTTTCAATGTTATCAATAATTTTATTGTTATTAATATTTCTTTTCTTAACTGTCTTTATCAACAAGCATGCCATTGATTAAAATTTTGGAAAAATGATTTATAACCTATTGTTTTTTAAAGATAAAATAAAATAAAAAGAGGATTATAATTAAAAGGAAAGTGTAAAAGCAACATTAACAATATGTTAATTATACGCAAGGACAATTAACATGTTAACAATAAGAGGGGCCTGTTTTTTTGCAATAAAAAAAATCCGGGGCAGCTACTGGCGGTATTTAAGCTGTCCCGGATACGGTGAGGTGGTTACACAGACTTTGGAGGTAAGTAAATGCCTTACTTTATCTGATAACTGAAAAAATACTACTGCATACTTGATGCCAACCCATTCAATTGCAATGAACAATTCTGTCAAATCCAACAATATCAAGGTTGTTTTTGAGAAAATTTTTTGAGAAAATTTTTTTTGTCTTTAAAAGTAACGTTGTTTCTTAACAAGTAACGCAATCATAACGTTACTTGTTAATTTTAGTAACGGTTTGTTGAGAATTTTCTGCCCTTTCCATTCATCGAATTAAAACCGAAACACCCCCATTTTACTGGCATTATGAATGTTTTATGTATTGTCAGGTTTTATTTTTTTTGGGTTTGGCATCAACATTGCTCTATGCACATTTGGAAAAGGTTAACACCGCATCTGACTTGTATTAAAAGATGCCATTACAAACACCTAACGGAGGATAAAAAAATGACAGACTTAAATTCAATAGAAGCTGCAAATCAGGTTGACGCACGAGGCAGTGCATGTCCCGGACCCCTTCTTGAAGCCAAAAAAGGGATCGGCAAAGTTCAGGTAGGCCAGACCCTTGAAATTCTTTCCAATGACAGCGGAACAAGGACAGATATTCCGGCATGGGCTGGAAAAGTAGGGCATGAATATCTTGGCTTTCTTGAGGCAGACGGATATGACAGGCATTTTGTAATTAGAAATAAATAGGCGGGTAATCATGTCACCCCAGGTAAAAAAACAAGAGAACAAAATTTTAATATTAGCCACAGAAACCTGTGCATATCCCGGAGCAGATTCAGTGGGTCAGTCCCATGCAACTTACCCTGCAAACACCTATATTTTACGGGTAAAGGCTCCGGTGCTTTTTCCAGAATCTTTTTATATCGACTGTTTCAGGAAAGGAATAAGTGGCATCATTGTCATGTCCTGTGGTGAAGAATGCCCCTATGAAGGCGCTTATAAGGCCCTTGCAAAAAGGCTGGATGCTGTTTATAAAAAAATGAAGGCCATGGAGATTGATTTAAAGCGTCTTCGCCTGACAGCCATCTGTACAGTTTGTAACCGGGCATTTCTAAAAGAGGTAAACCAGATGGACCAGTTGGTACGCGAACTTGGTCCTCCTCAATTAAACGCATCACTTTAACAACAGATAAATTATTGAAGTTCACTGCCACCTTTTTGGCAGTGAACTAAAAAAACAAATCTTTCAGGAGGATTTAATGGTCCCCACAAATATTAAAAATTTTGACACGCTTGTTGTGGGTGGCGGCATTGCAGGATTACAGGCAGCGTTGGACCTTGGCGATCAAGGGTATACTGTTGCTATTGTGGAAAAAGATGCTTCCATTGGCGGCAAAATGATCCGGCTTTCAAAAGTTTTTCCCACCCTTGATTGTGCAAGCTGTATCACCACCCCTAAAATGTCAGCTGCCTCGCACCATGAAAACATCACCTTGTTTACCTATTGTGACCTGACCTCATTAAATCATGAGGGCCAGGGCGTTAAAGCTTTAATCACTCAGAAGCCAAGGTATGTTGACCCGGTTAAATGTATTGGATGCAGGCAATGCGAGTATATCTGTCCGGTCCATGTATCTGATGCAGAACAAGGCGATTTCAGCGCCAGAAAAGCGATTTCCATACCCTTTTCAACTGCCATCCCCCAGTTGCCGATTTTGGATGTAGAACACTGCATGCTTTGCGGGCAATGTGAAAAAACATGTCCCACACATGCCATTGATTATTTCCAAAAACCAGAAGAATTTATCATCCAGGCAAAAACGGCTGTTATTACCACAGGATTTGACTTACTTCCCATAAAAAATAATTTCCAATACGGTAATGGAGATATACCCAATGTTATTGATTCTATGCAGATGGAAAGAATTTTGGCTCCCCATGGGCCCTATAACAGGGTGTTAAGGCCTTCAGACGGGATGGAACCCGATTCCATTGCCTATGTTCAATGCGCAGGTTCAAGAGACAAAAGCATGGGGGTTCCCTATTGCTCAAGGGTGTGCTGCATGTACGCCATTAAACAGGCCATGCTGCTGTCTGGCTCCCTTCCCCTGGCGGATATCATCATTTATTATATGGATATCAGGGCATTTGGAAAAGGCTATGAACAATTTTATCAAAATGCAAAAGCCATGGGCATTGAGTTTGTCAAAGCCAAGGTTGCAAAAATTGATGAAGGTGAAAATGGAAGTGCCGTTGTGCGATATGAACGACAGGATGGTTCCGGTATTGCAACAGCAGACCACGACCTGGTTGTTCTTTCCATGGGCATGATTCCGGGCTGGGATCCTGCGTCCATCTGCCCTGTTTCCAAAGATTCTGATCAATTCATCACTTCTATAAAACCCAAAATATCCCCTGTGCTCACAAATATGGCCGGTTTGTTCGTGGCTGGAGTTGCAGCAGGACCCAAGGATATTGTGGACACCATTACCGAGTCGGGTTCAGCTGCTATGGAAGCTGCCAAATTCATGTCCACCAGCCATATGGAGAATTAAAGATGAGTGAAAATAATAAAAAAGTCGGCGTCTATATATGCTATTGCGGGGGAAATATCTCTGATCATGTTGATGTTGAAGAAGTCAGGAACAGAGCTGAAAAAATGCCGGGTGTTGCCGTAGCCAGAACCAATATGTTCATGTGCTCCGATCCTGGTCAGGAAATGATCATAGAGGATTTAAAAAGTGGTAAAATTGACCGGGTAGTTGTGGCATCCTGTGCACCAAGCCTTCATGAAGCTACCTTTAGAGGCGCAATTGAACGGGCGGGGTCCAATCCCTTTATTTATAACCATGCCAATATCAGGGAACAGGTCAGCTGGGTCCACCATGGAGAGACTGCCACAGACAAAGCCACCCTCCTTATTGCAGCGGCTTGTGCCAAGTCAAAATTACTCAAACCTTTAGAGCCGATTCGTGTTGAAGCCAAAAAACATACAACGGTTATCGGAGGCGGCATTGCCGGTATTAAAACCGCACTGGATATTGCTCAAAAAGGAATTGAGGTCGCACTTATTGAAAAATCACCGATCCTTGGTGGACGTCTCAACACCCTTGGAAGACTCGCCCCTTTTGGAGAAAAAGCATCCGATATACTCAAAGAACTTTTAGATCAGGTGGTTAACCATAAATCCATCACGCTTCATAAAGATAGTAAAATCGAAAATATAGAAGGATATGTGGGCAACTTTCGCCTGAATGTTACAAAAAAATCAAGTAATCAAAATGAAAAAAAAACAAAATTCACTATAGATACGGGTGCCATTGTTATGGCAACAGGATCGGTTTCCTACACGCCATTTAATGGAGAATTCGGTTTTGGTCAGCATGAACAAGTTATTACGCTTCAAGATTTGATTACCCTGTTAAAAGAAAATAAATCATCCGGATCAAGCCTTGAGTTTAACGGAAAACGTATTAAAAACATGGTCATGATTCATTGCGTGGGCAGCCGGCAGATACCGGGTATCCATAAGCCAAAAGAAAATGGACAACTCAATGAATATTGTTCCAGAACATGTTGTGCAGCATTGCTGAATGCAGCAAATCAAATCAGGGAAAAATTCCCTGAAACCGGTATTTATGAAATGTACCGGGATATCAGAACCTATGGCAGAGGACAGGAAGAATTATATGAGCAAGCATCGAAAAACAAAGTTGTTTTCATGCGGTATGAGGCGGATGCCCCTCCTGTTGTGAGTGAAAGCAGTCATTCTGAGTATCCATTAAAGGTCAAAATTACAGACAGCTTGACCTTTAATGAAGAGATGGATGTCCCGGCAGATCTTGTGGTGCTTGCCACTGGAATTGAACCGGATAATGTTTCAGATATTGCCTCAATGATGAAGCTTCCCATTGGAACCGATCAATTTCTTCTCGAAGTTCATCCAAAACTTAGACCAGTTGAATTTCCTATAACCGGAATTTTCCTTGCCGGTACCTGTCAGGCTCCCATGGATACAGGTGAAACCTGCAATGCGGCAGGTGCTGCAGCCGTAAAAGCATCCGCTCTGCTAAGCAAAGGATATATCGAGCTTGAACCCTTTGTGGCAGAAGTCAATATTGATAAATGCCAGGGTCATGGGGCCTGTGTGGAAGCCTGTATTAAAGAAGGTGCCTTAAGCCTTGTAGAAATGAATATTGATGGCAAATCCGTTAAAAAAGCCCAGGTAATTGCAGCCATGTGCTTAGGCTGTGGGGCATGTGCTGCCGTCTGCCCGGAAAAAGCCATTGATATTAACGGATGGGCCTTAAAACAATATGAAGATATGGTTGATGCCATTGTTTCAGATGGATTTGGTGTCTGAAGAATTTACAAACCTTCTTTTAATAGGAAGAAAAAAATGACAGAAAACGACAAAGAGACCAGAAAAGCGGCGATGAAAGAATTGCGCGCCCAAAGAAAAGATCTGATCGCCAAAGCGTCATTAACAATGAAAACACAGAAAAAATACATAAAAGCGATCAAAGACTTTTTAAAGGATAAGTCGGCAACCATCCCTGATATTGCAAAAGGGATTGATATGCCCAAAGACCAAACGCTCTGGTATATTGCCACCATGAAAAAATACGGCCAGATACTTGAAGCCCAAAAAGAGGGTGCTTTTTTTAATTACTCTCTGAATGAAACTGAAAACAACGAAGAAAAAGCAGAGGTTTAATATGAGTTCTATAAGTTTAGATTTTGCAGAAGAGCTGAAAGAGTATAGTGAAGACAAGGCTCTTGAGTGTTTTAACTGCGGAACATGTGCCGCTATCTGCCCTCTTGTCCATGATAATTTTCCCAGGAGAATGATTCGATATATCCAGGTGGGGGCCAGAGAAAAAATCCTTGAAAATTCCGATGAACTCTGGCGGTGCCTTCACTGCGGCCTGTGTACCCATACCTGCCCGAGAGAGGCAGACCCGGGTGAAATTATTCTGGGTCTGAAACGATTTGTTGTTGCAAACTGGAGGTCATAAACCATGTTTAATCCCAGAGATATAATCGAAGTCCTTGCCAACAATGTAAAACAGACAACAAGCCCTTTTGGCATCCCAAAATTTATGGTAAACAAATGGTTCAAGGACCTCAGTTTGCCGAAAGAAGGCGAATATCTATTGTTCACAGGGCTGATGTACCAGTTTACTCCGTTTATCGAAAAATCAACTCAATACCTTGAAAAATATGAAGGCACTAAAATGGCGGGCGCTTTAAAATATGCCAAATATGTTCCTGCCTATCTTTCAGGTATAGGCCTTGCCATGATGACATCGGGAAAAGAAAAAAAAGAGGCCGGACAAACCCTGAAAAACATTACTTTGCTTCTTCAAAAATCAAACGTAAATTTTGGTTATAGACCTGATCTGGATAATTACTCCGGCATTCTGCTTTATGATATGGGTGACCAGAAAGGCTTTGTGGCCCATGCAAAAAAAGTAGCCCAAAAACTTCAAAATGCCGGAATAAAAAAAATCATTACGCTTGACCCCCATACGGCTTATGCCTTAAAAGAACTTTTTCCCAAATATACAGGGATCAGTTTTGACGTAAAACCCTATTTTGAACTCCTTGATCTTGAGCCAAAAGACTGTGGTCTTCAGGTCACACTCCATGATCCGTGTTTTTTTGGCAGATATCTTCAAGTCTCGGACATAGCCAGAAAAGCTCTGACCAATTTGGGAATAAGCGTATCAAACATCCGAAACCAGGGTGAATTTACAAGCTGCTGCGGTGGACCTGCTGAATCTATTTCTCCCAGTCTTTCCAATGAAATCATGGTAAAAAGAGCTAAAGAGCTGGAGGAACCGGGGAAACCAATCATAGCCTATTGTCCCATCTGTCTTGGGAATCTTAAAAAATCCGGTGCTGATGTCGAAGACTTAAGCACTTTACTTGTTAGACATATTTAATAATACAAACAAATTATAAAACGTTAAATTAAAGGAGAAAAAAATGGCTGAAAAAGTAGAAAAAATAATTTATTTTTGTACTCATGGCGGAGAAGATTGTGAAAAAGCGGCCATCTGTTTTGCAATGGCAGGCGCTGCCGTCGCACTTGATATAGACACAACTGTTGCCCTTCAGGGTAAAGGAGTATATCTTGCGCTAAAGGGCTATACAAACCATGTGCCTGAAGTAGGAGGCTTTGCTCCTATATCAAAACTGATCAGTGATTTTTTGGAATATGGGGGAAAACTCCTTGTATGCAAACCCTGTATTGAAGAAAGAAAAATTGAAGACACACAATTGATTGAAGGAGCCCAAATTACTGCTGGCGGCACATTAAATTTGCTTGCATTGGAATCTGATGCGCATTTGGTTTACTAAAATTTAATTTTTTCAACAAATTGAGGGAAAAAATGAGCAATTTATCAATCAACAGACCACCCCATAGGATAACAGACCTCATCAACCTTATTAAAAATGGTGAGGATATCACATGTGATACCATGTTTGAGATCGTTCCGGTTGATTTTGCCCATGGCAACATAGAATTCCAGGCTTATATTTTTCTTTGCAAATATTTTGGGACTATCGGCTCTAAAGAGTATATTTTTAGAAAATGCTATGCCAGGGGATGTCCTAATAATCTTTGTCCCCACGTATCCCAGGCTGTGATGATTGCCAATCGGTATCTGAAAAGAGATTATAAAAAATTATTGGATGCGGGAATTGCACTCAAAGAAAATTTTTTCAGCCTTGAGGATATGCTTGTCAAATATGACGGGATTGATCTGGAAAAAGATGAGGTCATAGGCGGTATTCTTACCATCCATGATTATATCAACATTGCAAAAGAAGGCAATAGTGTTGCGGTTCAAATTGACCTTGAGATTATTCCGGCTGTTGAACATTTTGCAAATCAGAAAAATGAACAAACCTTTCTCATGGCTGATTTTACTATCATCACCCTGGGAAAAAAGAGTCAGTTCCAAAGGTGTCTTGCCTGTTTTCAAACCAATAATGAAACTAAAGAGAAATCTGTTGCCATCCAGACTGCCAATGAGCGTTTAAAAATATTATTTAACGAATTTGATGATTCAAAAATTCAGTATAAAAGTAGTTTTTTTAATTAAGGATAAATAACGTGCACGCAACCATTCAAAAACCAATAAAAGAAATAATCAAATATATTCAACCCGGTGAAAAAGTCTTTGTTGTCGGGTGTAATAATTGTGCCTGGAAATGCTATTCAGGTGGCGAAGATGAAACCAAAATGATGGCAAAAAGATTGACTGACAGGGGCGTTGAAGTTGTCGGGTATACCGTACCAGGGCCCCAGGGCATGTCATTGTGTAAGCTTTCCCATACCCGCAAAGTACTTATGGAAGATCACGCAGAAGAAGTGAAAAATGCAGATTCTTTTCTTGTTCTTGGCTGCGGCCAAGGCGTTCATACGGTGATTGACGCAACAGACGGTGGAATGGTTCATCCTGGTTGTGACACTGTTTTTGGTGGTGAAACTGTTTCAGATACACATATTGAAGAATATTGTTCCCTGTGTGGAGATTGTATCATTGAATTCACAGGAGGGTTGTGTCCCATGACCCTTTGTGCCAAACAATTGTTGAACGGACCCTGTGGCGGTGCTGAAAACGGCCATTGTGAAGTGGATCCAAACCGTCCCTGCGGTTGGATACTGATTTATGAACGTCTTAAAAAACTGGGACGTCTTGACCTTCTTGATGCCTATCAACCGGCAAAGAAAAATTCAAAATGGAGTCGCCCGCGAACCCTTGAGGTCAGTCCGACAGAAGCCACATTCTGTTCCATCGGCGGTAAAGTGACTGTCAGCAATCAGGATTAACCGGGAATATCAAAATTTAAACCCAAACAAACCAGTTGATTTTAATCAACAACATTGCACAACTATATAATTTTTAAGGAATTCAACAATGAAACTGACAACCTTGTTTGATAAGGGTGAATTTGTTATTACCGGTGAAGTAGGACCCATTAAAGGAGCCATTCACAGAGATAAAAGCATAGAACCTAGCTGTGCCATCGAAGCACTTCAATTAACCCAGCATGTCCATGCCGTAAATGTGACCGATAACCAGTCTGCTGTTATGAGACTGGGATCTCTTGCAGCCAGTGTGCGGTTAAAGGAAAACGGAATTGAACCGGTTTATCAGCTCACCTGCAGGGATAGAAATCGACTAGCATTGCAGTCTGACCTGCTCACTGCCTATTCCCTGGGCATTGATAATGTTTTGCTGTTGACCGGAGACCATATCCAGCTGGGTGATCACAAGGAAGCAAAACCTGTGTTTGACCTTGACTCGGTTCAGTTGATTGATATGGCAAAAGGTCTTAAAAGAGGCTATGATATTTCCGGAAACCGGATTGAAAATTACCTTGATATGGCTTTTGGTGCGGTGGTTAATCCTAATTCAGATCCAATTGAGCTGCAATTGATGAAAATGAAGAAAAAAATTGATGCCGGAGCACAATTTTTTCAAACCCAGGCAGTCTATGATGTCAAAGTTTTTGAAAATTTTATCAAAAAAGCTGAAAAATTTAATTGTCCAATACAGGTAGGATTTGTTATCCTGAAGTCTCCTCAAATGGGAAAATTTATGAATAAAAATGTATCTGGTATTCATGTTCCAGATGAATGGATCGCTGAAATCGGATCAGTTGCCAAAGAAGATCATAAGAAAAAGGCGGCTGAAATGGCTGGCAAGTTTATTAAAGAAATCAAATCCATGGTCCAGGGAGTCCATATCATGCCTCTTGGATGGACTGATGTTGTCCCTGACATTTTGGAGCATGCTCAAATCACTATCCGAGAATAATTTTAACCAAAATTAATTTAAAAAATTATACGATGGGCCTGCTGTTGATTAACTAAAAAAAAGAATTATTATTGTATTAATATTTCAAACTTGAATACCATATTATATAAGAGGATAAACTTAATGCCGATTTTTGAATATCAATGCAATCAATGCAAAAAAGAATTTGAAAAGCTGGTTTTTACCGGTGAAGACAAGAATATTTCCTGCCCTGAATGTAAAGGCATGGATGTGGTTAAAAAAATGAGCGTGTCAAGCTTTATGGGAAGCAATAGTTTAGGCAAGTGTGCCACAAGTCCTTCCAAAGGCTTTTCATGAGCCGGATAAAATTTTCCTTCAGTTAGAAGGACAAATTTTAAAAACATCAAAGGTCTGGAGAATCGTAATTTCCCAGACCTTTGATGTTAGGACTATCCTGCCAGGTTGCAATCATGCGATTATTCATTCAATAAAGGTTTTAACTTTGCGACCTTGTCTGTCTGTACATCGGTTTAATCCTTTTGAAATGATTGTCTTTCCTGAGCAGAAAATGAATCATAAATACTATTAATTGCTTGTTTTTCAAGATGAATGATGTTATTTCTGCCGTAAAAATAAGGGCAATCCTATCTTGGTATGACTTTTGCTCTTTAACGACTTGTTTTAATGATAGGCTATGACTGGATGGCAAATCCAAGGTTTATAGATTAATAAAAGGATTAATAAAATGACTCTTCAAACTAAATTTTCCAAAGGGGAATTTGTTATACTTGCAGAAATGAACACCCCTAAGGGCGTGGATATATCAGGCCTTGTGACAAATGTAAGACACCTTAAATCACGAATAGATGCTGTTGTTATTCCAGATATGGATAATGGTGTAATGCACATGAGTGCCCTTGCAGGAGGTTCAATCATCAGACAGCAGGGACTGGAACCGATAATTCATATTTATGGCCGGGACCGCAACCGAATGGCCATACAAGGGGATATGCTGGCTGCCCATGTTCTTGGAATTCACAATCTTCTGGTTGTCCAGGGTGAAGATATCGTCCATGGTGATCATCAAAATGCAAAACCAGTTGATGATCTTAATGAGCTGGACTTACTGGCCATGGTTCATTCTCTTTTAAAAGGAACAGATCTTGCCGGCTTTGAATTACAAGGAAAACCGGAATTTTTCACAGGGTGCCAGGTTCAACCCATCAGGGATGACAATCATCTTGAGGAAGAATTTATTGCTGCCAAAGCAAAAGTAGATGCCGGCGCGCAATATATAATGGTTCCACCTGTTTTTGATATTGCTTACTACACTCAAATCTTAAATAAATTCAAATCATTGAATGTGCCGGTAATTGCCACGATTTTTATGTTGAAAAGTGTGGGTATGGCCCGTTATATTTCCATTAATGACCCTGGCTCAAGACTGTCTGAGTCATTGATCAGCCGAATCCGAAAAGCAAAAGACCGGGAATCGGAATGCATTCATATAGCCGGAGAAATGATCAAAGCACTTAAAGTTGACACTCAGGGCATAAAAATTTCTGCTTCTGGTTGGGAAGACCGTCTACCGGCAATCCTTGACTGTGCCGGGCTTTAACATAAACGGATCCAATTTTTTCCTGTGTGCAAAAAATTAATGGATATCCACAAATAAAAACAGGTTACAAATGCAAAATATTAAAAATATTCAAGATGATAAGTCAAATGGCAAAAGCGTGCTTGTTATCGGTGGTGGTGTAGGAGGAATACGTGCGGCTCTGGATTTGGCTGAATCCCGTCGAAATGTAGTACTCATAGATAAATCATATTCCATTGGCGGGTTGATGACCCAGCTGGATAGAACTTTCCCAACCAATAATTGTGATTTGTGTACGATTTCTCCCCATTTATCCGAAAATACAAGACAAATACATCTGGATCTGCAACCCATGACCCAACTTGAAGGATTAAGTGGTGAAGCTGGCAATTTTATGGCCACACTGGTTACTGAACCAAGATATATTGACATGGACAAATGTACTGCATGCGGAGAGTGTTACAAATATTTTCCGGAAGCGGTCAGATTTACCCCGGGACTTGATCCCCGTGCACCGACCTGTATGCGGTATCCCCAGGCAACACCCTATGCTTTTTCCATTGATATGGGGAAAATAACCGATATAAAGGCACTGCAAAAAATCTGCCAGGCAGATGCAATTTTACCCGATGACACGCAAAAGAAAACAATCGTTGAAGTGGCATCAATTGTCTTGAGCACTGGTGCAGAGTTGTTTGATCCATCATTATTGGATAATTTTGGTAATGGACAATTTGATAATGTTGTCACGGGTTTGGAATATGAAAGGATTATGTCAGCCTCGGGACCTTTTCAGGGAGACCTTGTAAGGGTATCTGATAAAAAACGACCCAAAAAGGTGGCATGGATTCAATGTGTCGGATCAAGGGGAATTAATAAGGAAGAAGTTCCCTATTGCTCCGGTGTTTGCTGCATGTATGCTCTAAAAGAAGCCATGGTTACAAAAGAACGCTTTGCAGAAAGTATCGAAGCCACCATTTTTTATATTGATATGCGGACCTATGGCAAAGATTATGAACTTTACTTTAACCGGGCAAAAAATGACTATGGCATCAGAATGATTCGATGTCGCCCCCATTCCATTGTTGAAGACGACAAGACCAAGAACCTTTCCATTACCTATGCCCTGGAAGAAGAGGCGCTTCAGAAAACAGAAGAATTTGATATGGTAGTGCTTTCAACAGGGTTCAGAATTCCCAAAACAACCATTGATCTTGCTGGAAAGCTGGGTATTGAGTTAAATTCCCATAATTTTGCAAAAACAGATCATTTTAACCCGGTGAAAACTTCAAAACCAGGTGTGTATGTCTGTGGTGTAGTTGAAAGTCCGAAAGACATCCCTGAAACAATGGTTCAGGCAAGTGCAGCCGCCAGTATGGCCGCCTCTGATCTTCCTTGTATAATGGATGTCAGTGAGGATGAAGACGAATTTATGCCGGAGCGGGATGTTTCAGGAAAAGAACCCAGAATTGGTGTTTTTATCTGTGACTGCGGCTTGGAAATCGGAGGTGTGGTGGATGTTGATAAGATGGTTGCATTTGCCAAAAATCGACCCGATGTTGTTGTGTCCCAGGCTGTTGGATACGGCTGCAGCAGTGATTCCATGGGTGTGATTGAAGCATCTATTAAAACCAACAACTTAAACCGGGTTGTAATTGGCGGTTGTTCACCCAGAACCCATGAAACTAAATTTCAAGATCTGATGCGCCGGGCCGGATTAAATAAATACCTGGTGGAAATCGTCAATTTAAGGGATCAGAATACCTGGGTACATATAGGGCAACCCAAAGAAGCATTAGACAAGGCCTTTAAACTCCTTCAGATTGGTATAAGCGGTGTTAGAAAAAGCCGCGCCCTCATGGATCAGACGCTTCCCATGAATCAGAATGCGTTGGTTGTGGGTGGTGGGATCACTGGAATGACTGCAGCACTTCAACTGGCAAACCAGGGAATTAAGGTCTACCTTGTGGAAAGGGCACAGATTCTGGGTGGGTTGGCAAAGTCCATCCGAAAAACAATAGAAGGGGATGATGTGGGACCATTCATGGCTCAATTGGTGGATGATGTGTCAGCCCATGAAAATGTTCAGGTATTGACAAGATCCATCATAGTTGATCATTCCGGGGCTCCTGGACGATTTCAAACCGGTATCCAGACGGGTCCGAGAATGAACTATATGCAGTTGAGTCACGGGGTGACCATTTTTGCCACAGGTGCTCTGGCAAACCGTCCCGATGTCTATGGTCTTGGAACCCATGCCAATATTGGAACCCAGCTTGAACTGGATGCACTGATTGAAGATGAGTCTGAAAAGATAAAGGCCATGAATAATGTGGTCATGATACAGTGTGCAGGTTCAAGGGAGCCTGACAACCCAAATTGCTCAAGAATCTGCTGCCAGGCAGCCATAAAAAATGCCCTGCGTATAAAAGCCATTAATCCTGATATACAGATTTATATTTTATACAGGGATATTCGTACCTATGGATTTTACGAGGATTATTACAGGGAAGCCAGAAATAAGGATGTTAAGTTCTTCCGATTTTCCCTGGATAATAAACCTGAAGTTTGGGTTGAAAATAATCAGGTGTCTGTATTTGTGGACGATATAATCCTTGGCAGAAAAATTCAGATTGAAACAGATTATCTTGCTTTGAGCACCGGGATGATAGCTGATGATGAAACCACGGAAGATCTGGCCATGATGTTTCATCTGCCCAGAACTTTGGATAATTATTTTCTTGAGGATCATGTGAAACTTAGACCCGTTGACATGTCTGTCCGAGGAATTTTCATCGCCGGCACAACGCATTCTCCTAAAACAATCCGGGAGAGTATTACCCAGGCCTATGCAGCCGCAGGACGGGCGCAAACCCTGCTTGCTAAAAAACAAATCAACCTTGGGGCTGCCATTGCCAAGGTGGACGGATCTAAATGTGCTGCCTGCCTGATCTGTGTTCGGGCCTGTCCTTTCAGTATTCCCTTTATCAACGAGGATGGTTATTCACAGATTGACCCGGCCAAATGCCATGGATGCGGTGTCTGTGCAGCCGATTGTCCTGCAAAGGCCATCCAGTTGCTGGCCTATGAAGATGATCAGATTCTGGCTAAATTAGATGGGTTGTTTGGAGGGCTGAACTAATGGAAAATTTTGAACCGGAAATTGTCGCATTCTGTTGTCATTACTGCGCCTATACGGCTGCTGATATGGCGGGCAGCAAAAGGATATCCTATCCTGCAAACGTAAAAATCATTCGTGTTCCCTGCACTGGGAAAGTGGATGCTATTCATATTATGAAAGCATTTGAAAAAGGTGCTGATGGCGTTTATGTGGCAGGATGTCTTGAAGGGGACTGCCATTTTAAAAATGGGAATACCCGGGCCAGGTACAGGGTAGAACACGTCCAAAAGATCCTGGAGGATCTTGGCTGGGAAAAAGAACGACTGGCAATGATCAATATGTCGGCAGGAATGGGTGAACGTTTTGCCCGCACCGCTCTTGAATTTACAGAAAAAATTAAAGACTTGGGACCCAGTCCCATTAAAATAACCAATACAGATAAGCATCATAAGACAATTAGTTGATGATAAAATCTTTGGAGAAGAGAATATGATAACTGCAGAGCAAAAACCATTAAATGAAATTATAGACTATATTTCACCCTATGACCGGATTCTTCTGGTGGGCTGTAATGAATGTGTGACAGTATGTGCAGCTGGTGGAAGAAAAGAGGTCGGCCTTCTGGCATCCGCTATTAACCTGCATTGTTTGCAACAGGGCAGGACGATTGAGATCAAGGAAATTACACTTGAAAGACAATGCGATCCTGAATACGTGGAAGAACTTGTATCAGAAATTGACAGAGCTGATGCCATTCTTTCCATGGCCTGCGGATGCGGTGTTCAGAGCATTGCCGAAAGATATAAGGAAATGCCAGTGTTTCCTGCCGTAAATACGAAATTTATGGGTGCATCAATTTCCCAGGGAATCTGGGCGGAAAGATGCCAGGGGTGCGGTGACTGCCTGCTGGGAATAACCGGCGGCATATGCCCTGTGGCAAGATGTTCCAAGCACCTGCTCAACGGCCCCTGTGGCGGGACATCCAATGGTATGTGTGAAATAGCGCCAGATGTTGATTGTGCCTGGTGTTTGATCTGGGAAAGATTAAAGGCCCTTGGAATGGAAAAACGGTATGAAGAAATTATGGAAGCAAAAGACTTTCGACCGGCTGGCGGCGGTGGACCCAGAAAAATAGTTAGAGAGGATTTGTCATTATGAAAACTGAAAGCAGACTGGAAAAAGTATTGGCATCCGGAGCCCTTGCCGTGACCTCTGAAGTCGGTCCTCCCCGGGGTGCACTTCCTGAAAAGGTAAAGCAAAAGGCAAGTCTTATAAAAGATCATGTTGATGCTATCAATGTAACAGACAACCAGACCGCCATGGTGAGAATGTCCAGTTGGGCAGGCTGTGCGATTATTAAACAGATGGGGCTTGATCCTATTTTGCAGATGGTCACAAGGGACAGAAATCGCCTGGCCATGCAAAGCGATATTATTGGTGCCTATTCCCTGGGTATTAATACCATGATGTGTCTGTCCGGCGATCATGCAAAATTTGGTGATCATCCCATGGCCAAAGGAGTATTTGATCTGGATTCCATTCAATTGGTTCAAACGGTTAAAAAAATGAGGGATGAAGGCAAATTCCAGGGCGGCGCAGACATTGATACGCCACCTAAAATGTTTATCGGTGCTGCAGCAAATCCATTTGCCGATCCTTTTGAACTCAGGGTGATGCGTCTTGCCAAAAAAATAAAAGCAGGTGCGAATTTTATCCAGACCCAGTGCATTTTCAATCTGGATAAGTTTGAAAAATATATGGAAATGATGTGTGATAGAGGTCTTGATGAACAGGTGCATCTCTTGGCAGGGATTACCCCAATGAAATCAGCCGGCATGGCAAGATATATGAAAAACAAAGTGCCGGGCATGGATGTTCCCGATGAAGTTATCAAACGCATGGCAGGAGTTTCAAAGGAAGAACAACCTGAAGAAGGCATAAAAATAGCCATAGAATCCATTGAAAGATTAAAACAAGTTAAAGGTGTTCACGGATTTCATATCATGGCCATTGAATGGGAAGAAAAGGTTCCCCAAATTGTAGAAAAAGCAGGATTATTCCCCAGGCCTGTGGTATAGGAATAAAAATAAGCCTTTAAGAAAATAAAAAGGAGTGAAAATAATGAGTGAAAAACAATTAATTTTAGTCGTGGATGATGATCCCGATCTGGTGGAAGCGGTTTCCATGAAATTGGAATCTCTGGAGTATAGAGTTGCCAAGGCCTATGATGGTGAAGAAGCCATGGAAAAAATAAAAGAAGAGAAACCTGCTTTGGTTATACTTGATATAATGATGCCAAGGAAAAATGGCTGGGAAGTATGTAATGATATTAAAAAAAGTGACGGCCTGAAGGATATTGTTGTAGTCCTCTTGACGGCAGTGGCGGATTCGGTAAAAACAACCAGTTATACCCATCATGATGGCAAAACCACCCTGGCCGATGATTATGTTCCAAAGCCCATTGATCTTGATAAATTAATGGAAATTATTGGAGATCATTGTCAATAGAATTTTTTGCCAATACTCTTGTTGAATTGAAAAATTAACCATTACGGGAAAGATTCTTTTATTTTTCCCGTAATGGTTATGATAGCAAATGACATAATCTGTCGGATTTTGGGATGATGGACCAAATAAAAATAAATGGAATTCGTCTGAATAAAAACTATATTCAGCTGACCCAGGAAAATATTGACAGACAGGACCAGGTTCCGCTTCATCAAACAATGGAATCCAACAGGATTAATATGGTGTTTATGACCTTGAACACCATGGGCGAAAGATCCTTTATTTCAGGAACCATTGCATCAAAAAATTTCAGACAGCTTGCCCATCAGGATGGATACCGGGAGTATCACCGGTATGTCAGTACCATATCCATCTATCCTCACAATTACAGATTGCGGCTATTGGGTTATCTTTTGTCGCTTCTGGGAAGCAATAAATTGTCATTCCGACACATGGCATCTTCAAATGCCATGCTGACTTTTGTTGTGGATCAAGAAAATTGTAAAGGTTTTCTTGAGATGCTTTCCACCAGTTTTGATCTGCCCGAATCCCATGTACCCTTTGAGCAGGATGAAAATGAAGAACTGACACAATTTTTAAAGAAAAAATATCCTGAAACCCGTGCAACCTATGTTGAAGAAAAAATAAAAACCTATGGTATTACATTGGTCCCAGATCTGAACCTTGGCTCTTATCTCTTTTCTTTTGACCAGCTGGCCAAAATCAGACAAGAGATCCCATCCATGGAAGATAAAGAAAATAAATTTTTTTATACCACAGCTTATATGAGCTCTCCAGAGGAAATTTGTTTTTTTTTATTAACAGGAAAATCACTGGGTATTGTTGCAGCTCATAAAACTTGTACAGCAGAATTGCTCAGTTTTCACGGACCACATTTTGGTGACAGGCACAGCATTATCAGCAGGGCATTGAATTGTCTTTCCCAAAAATCCATCCCTGTATTACAAGTAGACTGCACTGGAGCCAGCATTGGGATTATCCTGCCTGAAGGAATGGGGGGAGGGGCAAAACAGGTGTTGATGGATGTGTTTGAAATTCCATAACTCTTTCAATGATGCGTGGTAGCATAAAATCAGAGATTGTTTTACAAGAGCAAAGAATAAGTTGAGGATAAAATAGTGTGAAAAAGAATTTGGACATATCAGCAGATGAAATGTATTGGCGTATCAGGATATTTGATTCCCTGTCATATCCAAGCGTTGTAATTTCTTCTGATAAAACCCTGATGGGTGCCAATAAGAAATTTTATGAAGCCTTTAATCTCTCCTTTAAAGAAATTTTTGGTAAAAAATGTTTTAATATGTTTTTATATAAAGATACGCCGTGTAATTCTGATCAGTGTACCATTACCAAGGTTATAAAAGATAAAAAAAGTCACAGTTTTACATTAAGGCATAATTATAGATGGGAGGAGAGGGTGTTTTCCCCAATCTTTGATGATGCCGGTGATGTGGCTTATATCATTGCCAGTATACGGGATATTACCCGGACCAAAGCCCTTGAAGGCCAGTTGCACGGGGTGCAGGAATTTATCAGCCGGGTTATCCATTCCTCTGCAAGTGCAATTGTTGCTGCGGACCGGCAGGGCAATATCAATTTGATGAACTCAGTGGCAAAAGAGTTGTTTGGCGATTATAATGGCGGGGAAGGCAAAATCAAACATACAGAACAATTGTATCCGCCGGGCAAAGCCAAAGAAATAATGAGAATGCTTCGGGATGAAAACATTGGGGGCAAAGGGAAAATTTTGATTCCAAGGACCACCATTGTCAATGCCCATGAAGAAAATATTGAAGTTGAGATGTCCGCTGCCATTATCTACGATGAAAAAGGTAATGAATCAGCCACAATGGCGATTTATAATGATTTGAAAGATAAGATCAAGGTTGAAAAAGAGCTGAAAATGACCCAGAAACAGCTTGCACAATCTGAAAAAATGGCATCGCTTGGCCAACTGGCCGCGGGGGTGGCCCATGAAATAAATAATCCGCTGACGGGAGTACTTTTTTATGCCAGTCTTCTTTTAGAGCGGAGAGATATTGACGAGAGCATGAAGGAAGATCTTGGGTGTATTCTTGAAGATGCCAATCGGTGTAAGGAAATTGTTAAAAGTCTTCTGGTATACAGCCGAAGTTCAGGTGCAAAAAAGAATATTGTTCAACTCAATGATATAGTTCAACAGAGCCTGGCTTTGATCCGGGATCAGCAGAAATTTAGAAATATAAAGATTAAAAAAGACCTGTCCGATGAAATGATGCTCATTCATGCAGATTCCAGTAAACTCAACCAGGTTGTGATTAATCTTGTGATCAATGCTGCTGATGCCATGGATGGCACTGGAACCATCACTTTGACCACATATAAGGAAAAATTAATTGGAAAGATTTTTCTGGAAATAAAAGATTCGGGAAAAGGCATACCCCATGAAAATTTATCAAAACTTTTTGATCCTTTCTTTACAACAAAGGAAGTGGGAAAAAGTACAGGGCTAGGTCTGAGTATTGTTTACGGTCTTTTAGAAGAACATGGAGCTAAAATTTCTGTTAAAAAAACAGGTTCACAAGGAACAACCTTTATTGTTGAATTTCCCATGTACGCTGCCTCGGAAAAAATGCCATTCCTGTGTAATTCATAACCTGTTAAAAATATGATAATTTAAACTGAGAATAGAATAATCATGAATAATAGTAAAGATTCCATAAAAGATAGTGTAAAGGATATTTTTTTCCAGCCACGGGTTCTGGTGGTGGATGATGAAGTGCGGATTCAAAAGGCCTGTCAAAGATTATTGACCGAAGAAGGATGTGATGTTGAGGTGGCTGAAAACGGTGCCCAGGGCTTGAAAATGATTAAAGAAAAACATTTTGATATCATTTTGCTGGATCTAATGATGCCGGGGATGTCCGGACTGGATGTCCTGGTGGATGTTAAGTCCCATCATCCTGATACCGTGGTGATAATCATTACCGGGTATGCAACCCTTGAACATTCCATTGAAACAATGAAAAAAGGTGCTTTTGATTTTTTACCCAAACCTTTTTCACCTCAGGAATTAAGGCTTGTTATAAGCAAAGCCATTGAGTTTATACGGACGCTTCAGGACATTGCAACGGAAAAATCCAGAATGAGGGTGATGATAAATACCTTGGCCGATGGTGTTTTAACAACAGATAATCAAAAAAGAATTGCCCTGGCAAATCCGGCATTTTTAAAAATGATCAGCTGCAGGAAGACATCAGTCATCGGACATAAGATATCGGAGTTTATAAAGGATTCCCAGTTGCTGGATATGATAGATCAGGCCATTAATCAACCTGTGGATACATTTGCAGAGATTACTGATGAGATCACCATGCCTTTTTCAAAGGAAAATGAGGATATCATTATTGGCGTCAGGTGTATTCCGTTCAGGGATCGTCTTAACAGAAACTTAGGGTCGGTTACGCTTTTTCACGATATCACGGCTTTAAAAAAGATCGATCAGTTGAAATCGGAGTTTGTCTCCATGGTTGCCCATGAAATAAAAAGCCCTTTAAATTCTATTCTCATGCAGCTAAATGTTGTCCTGGACGGGCTGGCAGGGGAATTGACAGAAAAACAAAAAGAGATACTGCAAAAAAGTTCTAATCGAATCAAGTCTTTAACCAAACTTTCAACAGAGCTTCTGGATCTTTCCAAAATTGAATCAGGATTAATTAACCAGGAAAGAGAAGAATTAGACCTGGTTGAGCTCATAAAAAATCAGATCACATTTTACCAGGACAAGGCAGTTGCCAAATCCATTCATCTAACAATAAAAGAAACTAAAAAAGAGATCCGGATGATGGGAAACCGGATAAACATTGAAGAAGTGGTGTCCAATTTAATATCCAATGCGATCCGGTATAGCCCAAATGGCGGAACAATAACGGCATGTGCTGATGAAAAGACGGATTGTGCAAAAATTGTAGTTTCAGATACTGGTTTGGGAATCCAACAAAATGAGCTGGAACATATTTTTGATAAATTTTTTCGTGTGAAGAATGAAAAAACACGAAATATTAATGGAACAGGTCTTGGGCTTGCCATTGTAAAAAGCATTGTTGATGCTCACCACGGCACCATTGAAGTGGAAAGTGAAGTGGATAAAGGCACCTGTTTTTCCATCTATTTCCCAAAATCAGAATATAAAATTTAACCATGAATCGGCTTGCCACACGCTTTTAAAGAAACTTCTCCCATGATCTCAGCCAGTGTGGGATGCGCATGAATGGTGTTGGCGATATCTGCTGCACTCAATCCTTTTTGGATGGCAAGGGTTGCTTCTGCAATAAGGTCGGTTGCATGGGCACCGATCATATGAACCCCAAGAACCTTGTTGGATTCTTTTTCAACGATCATTTTTGCAACTCCTGCCAGCTCATCTATGGCCTGAGCTTTTCCAAGACTTCGAAAATTAACGATGAATGCTTCCACATCATAGCCTTTTTTCTTTGCTTCTGTTTCACTCAATCCAACCGTGCCGATTTCCGGCATGGTAAAAATAGCCCCGGGAATCACATCATAATCCATGATACCTTCATCCCCCATTGCATTTTGTGCAGCAATAATTCCTTCGTGGGAGGCTACATGGGCAAGCATCACTTTTTCAGGGCCGAGAATATCACCTAGGGCATAAACGCCTTGCACACTGGTTTCCAATTTTTCATTGGCGTCAATCCAGCCCTGGGGCGTGGTTTTAAGGCCGATATTTTCCAAGCCTAAGTCAGAGGATAAAGCAGATCTGCCAATACAGACAGCCATTTTTTGAGCTTCAATCACATTGGTTTTTAATTTTTTTGGTTTTGGATTATCCGTAAACGGAGATAATTCCAGACAGATGGAAACCAGATTATTTTTTATTTCAGATGATTTAACAATGGTATCACAAAAAACAGCAATCTTTCTTTTTTTCATCTCCCTTAATAATAATTTAGAACAGTCTTCATCCACTGCAGGCAAGGGAAGCAGCCTTGACATGGCCTCAACAATGGTCACCTTTGCCCCTAAAGCTGAAAATATACAGGCAAATTCACAGCCAATCACCCCGCCTCCAACAATGACAAGAGATTCAGGAACGGCATCCAATTGCAGGATGTCATTGGATGACAGGATATGATGATGGTCAAAGGGAAAATCAGCAACATTCAAAGGCGTTGTTCCTGTGGCAATAATAAGCTTGTCATAATCAAGTTCTTTTTTATCATCATCATTTGAGATAACCTCAACAATTCCCTTGGATTTTATCACAGCCCTGCCCATTTGAAGGACAACGCCGCTATTTTTCAACAGGTTGGCAATCCCTTGCCTCTGGCTCTCCAGAACCTTATCCTTTTTTTCCATCAATGTTGTCATGTCAGGGTTTACACTTCCCTGAACCTTGATACCAAAGTTATCTGCTTTTAAAAATTTAAGAAAAATATCTGCTGTATTTTTCATGATCTTTGATGGAATACATCCCCAGTTAAGGCAGGTACCGCCCAGATTTTCCATTTCAATGAGTGTTACATCTCCTCCTAAAGCCGAGGCTCTTAAGGCTGCAACATATCCTCCGGGACCTCCTCCAATGACAATAACTTTTGTTGGCATATGCTTCTCCATTCATATTATAAATTAGCACTCCACGGAAAACTATCAGATTTTCAGTCAAACACTAATTAGATTTTAATTGTATTATGATCATTTTGCATTTTTTAAAAAAATATCTAAATGAATTACCTTAATTTTTATTAAAAAAATTTGATTTTTCATGAATTTTTTTAATTTTTATTTGACAATACCATCATTCTAAGATATTTTTCAATAACAATTTTATTTTTATTGAAAATTTTTAACTGAAAATGAGAAAACCATGAAGATTGATGATACTAACATTGACATTATCAGAGAATTGAAACATGGGAAAAAATCCTTTAAAAAGATTGCTGATAAACTCGCCATTACAGAAAATACTGTAAGGTCCAGAGTCAATAAGCTTCAGGAAGAGGGTGTCCTTGAAATTTGTGGCCTTGTTGACCCTGCCACCCTGCCCGGTCACCGTGCAGTTATCATTGGAATAAAGCTGAAAGAGATGAATCTGGTTAAAAAAGGTGAAGAAATCAGTAAACTCAAAGGCGTTATTTCAGTATGTGTTGTAACAGGAAGATATGATCTTCTGGTATTAATTCTTTTTAAAAAAGACTTTGGACTGCTTGAGTTTTATACCGAAGAAATATCACAAATTAAAGGTGTCGGCTCTGTAGAAACATTTGTTGTATATAAATCCTATAATTTAAAAGTTCCCTATATTTTTTAATTTATACAAATATAAATAAGGATAGTTGTCATGACTACCAATCTGGAAACCACGCCTTTAAATGGCTGGCATAAAGCACAAGGTGCGAATATGTCAAATTTCGGCGGGTTTGACATGCCGCTGTGGTATAAAACCGGAGTGAAAAATGAGCACCTTGCCGTTTTAACATCAGCAGGTATATTTGATACCAGTCATATGGCCTGCATCAATGTAACCGGGAATAATTCTTTTGATTTGATCAATTATTGTTTTACCAGAGACATTAGCACACTGGAAAATGGTCGTTGTGTATATGGCGCATTTTTGGATACAAGCGGCCATTGTCTGGATGATGCTATTGTTTACAAATTTTCAGACAGCTTTTTCATGATCTGTGTCAATGCAGGCATGGGAACAACCATTGCCCTGCATCTGGATGCAAACAAAGCAAGTCTGGATGTAAACATTAAGGATTTAAGCAAAAAAGTTGGAAAAATGGATATACAGGGTATCAATTCTGCCCGGATTCTTTCCAAAGTGCTTCAAAACCCTGAAATAATTTTTGCTAAAATGCCCTATTTTACATTTAAAGGTAATTTTGATGAATCTGCCCTGGGTGAATCTGAGGTTAAATTGCTGGACGGAACTCCCGCATTGTTATCAAGATCCGGATATACAGGCGAATTTGGATTTGAAATCTTTCTTGACCCAAAATGCATTGTTAAGCTCTGGAAGAATATTTTATCTGCCGGCAACGAATATGGCATTGCTCCATGTGGCTTGGGAGCCAGGGACTCTCTAAGGGCCGGTGCCTGTCTGCCACTTTCCCACCGGGACATTGGAGACTGGAAATTTTTAAACCATCCTTGGGATTTTGCCCTGCCCTATAATAAAGAAAAAACAGATTTCACAAAAAAATTTCTTGGGGCAAATGCCCTTTTAACAGACAAAGACAATTCATTTATCTATCCATTTGTAGGTGACTCCTTAAGAAAAGTTTCTTCGGGAGAAAGCACCCAGGTAATAAATGGAACTGAAGAAGTGATTGGTAAAGTGTTGACCTGTGCCACGGATATGGGAATTAGTTGGCTTAATGGGGATATTGTAAGTATCAGCTCAAAAAATCTTCCCCAGGACTTCAAAATAAAAGGTATTAGCTGTGGTTTTGTAATGGTTTCAAAAAAGCTTTTGCCTGGTACGATATTGACACTAAAAGAAGGCAAAAGAAATATAACTGCAACCATTGTTACAGATATACGACCTGACAGAACTGCCAGAAAAAAAATAGATGGATTTATTTAACAATTAATATTTGGAGGTTTTTATGAAAGAAATTAATGATCTTAACTTGCTGGATGATGTAAAATATACAAAAAGCCATGAATGGACAAAAATTTCCGGCGACATTGTAACAATTGGGATTAATGATTATGCACAGGATCAGCTTGGGGAAATCGTTTTTGTCGAACTGCCTGAGACAGGGGATACATTTTCTAAAGGCGATGAATTTGGAAGTGTAGAATCAGTCAAAGCAGTTTCGGAAATCTATATCCCGATTTCAGGAAAAATTGTGGAAATCAATGAAGACCTTGAGGATGCACCCGAACTTGTGAATGAATCCTGCTATGACAATGGGTGGCTCATCAAAATAAAACCTGAGGATGTTTCCGAACTGGACGATCTTATGGATAAAGATGAATATCTTAATATGTTGAAAGGATAAAATGCCATGCGTTATCTTCCCCATACCAAAGAAGATATTAAAAGTATGCTCAAGGTCGCAGGACAGGAGAATCTGGATGATCTGTTCAATTGTATACCAGAGGATCTAAAAATAACAAATAGTCTTGACCTTCCACAAAGCTTGTCAGAGTGGGAACTTAATGCCCACATGGAAGAGCTTGCTTCTTTGAATATCGCCTGTAAAAATTACAAATGTTTTATGGGTGCCGGCAGTTATGATCATTATATTCCTGCCATTATCCCCTATCTGATTTCAAGATCAGAATTTATGACAGCCTATACCCCTTATCAGCCGGAAGTCAGCCAGGGAACCTTGCAGGGTATTTATGAATTCCAGACTATGGTGACAGAGCTTTTAGGAATGGATATTGCCACAGCATCCCATTATGATTGCGGAACTGCCCTTGCAGAAGCCTGCCTGATTGCATTAAAACAAAACAAAAAAACCAATAAAATTGCGGTATCAGCTCTTACCCATCCAAGTCACAGACAGATCATTCATACCTATATCAACCCTTCAGGATATGAAATTGTTGAAATTCCTTATACTAAAGAGGGCCTTACAGATGTAAAAGCCCTTGAAGCCATGGATGATATTGCAGGGATTGCTGTTCAGTCTCCGAATTTTTTTGGTAATATTGAAGATTTATCTGCCTTTAAAGCTGTTGCAGACACTAAAAAGATTTTGTTTATAACCTCTTTTACGGAAGCACTGGCTTTTGGTCTTTTAAAAAATCCAGGTAGTTTTGGTGCTGACCTGGTTGCTGGTGAAGGCCAGAGTCTCGGCATTACCAAATCATTTGGCGGCCCGGGCTTGGGATTACTTGCCAGTACCAAAAAGCAAATGAGGAACCTTCCCGGTCGTTTAATCGGAAAAACCAAGGATGCAAATGGTGATAATGGTTTTGTTTTAACCCTTGCCACAAGAGAACAGCATATCAGACGAGAAAAAGCCTCTTCAAATATCTGTTCCAATAACGGGCTTAACGCCATGACGGCTGGTGTCTACCTTGCCACTGTTGGCAAAATCGGTATCAGGGAAATTGCCCTGCAAAACCATGATAAAGCTGTATATCTGAAAAAAAGTCTTGAAAAGGCAGGCTTTGAATCAGCCTTTGACACACCTTTCTTTAACGAATTTGTGATGAAAGTCCCTGCCGGGTTTGAACAAAAAAGAGCAGCCTTGATTAATGACAAATGTACATTTGCTGGAATATGTCTTGATAAATTTTATCCTGAACTCAACCATCATTATCTATTTTGTGCAACAGAAACCATTTCAAAAAAAGACATTGATCAATTGGCAAAGGAGGTACAATAATGAATCAGCAACCTGGAACAAGCGGTCTTATTTTCAACGAACCACTGCTTTGGGATAAAAGTCGTGACGGGAGGTGTGCAATGTCCCTGCCAAAGTCTGATGTTGAAAGAGCACCCCTTGATGAAAACCTTACAGGTGATGCCCCCCAGCTTCCACAACTTTCCGAACTGGATGTGGTACGACATTATACCCGACTTTCCCAATGGAATTTTGGAGTAGATTCCGGTATGTACCCCCTTGGGTCCTGCACCATGAAATACAATCCTAAAACCAATGAAGTTCAGGCTGCCCGACAGGGATTTGCCAGTGCTCATCCATTATCAGGGGATGAATTTTCTCAAGGTGCATTAAAACTAATGTATAATCTTGAGCAATATCTTGCCCAAATAACCGGGTTTAATGCTGTCACGCTTCAACCTGCTGCCGGTGCCCACGGCGAACTTGCCGGTATGCTCATGATTCATGCATACTTTGCAACAAAAGGAAAGCAGCGTTCCAAGATTATTATACCGGATACAGCACATGGCACAAACCCAGCCAGTGCAGCCCTTTGTGGCTATACCCCCGTCAACATCAAATCAGGACCAAAGGGAATTCTTGAACCTGAAACAATTGCAGCCATAATGGATGAAGATACAGCCGGTATAATGGTGACCAATCCCAATACCCTGGGACTTTTTGAAGCCAATATCAAAGAGATCGCTGAGATTGTCCACTCAAAAGGCGGGCTTGTCTATGGGGATGGCGCCAACATGAATGCCATTATGGGTATTGTCAAACCCGGCGATATCGGCATTGATGTTCTTCATTTAAATCTTCACAAAACATTTTCAACGCCACATGGTGGTGGTGGTCCGGGATCAGGGCCAGTTGCTGTTGGCAAAGTCCTTGAACCCTTTTTACCAATACCAAGGGTTGTAAAAGAGCTGGATAATTATAAACTTGTTACAGATTTTCCTGATACTATGGGCAGGATTCATACATTTTACGGACATTTTGGTATCCTGGTAAGGGCCTATGCCTATATCCTTTCCATGGGCGCTAAAGGACTTACAGATGCCAGTAAATTAGCTGTCCTTAATGCCAATTATGTCAAGGAAAGCCTGAAAGGCACTCTGAATCTTCCCTATGATTTGCCATGTATGCACGAATGTGTATTTAATGATGAATTTCAAAAAGAATATCACATCACCACCATGGATATAGCAAAACGGCTTTTGGATTACGGGTTTCATCCTCCCACTGTCTACTTCCCCCTGGTTGTGGATGGAGCATTTATGGTGGAACCCACAGAAACCGAGTCAAAAGAGGATATTGATCAATTTATTGATGCCGTAAAAGCCATTGCCGGAGAGGCCAGGGAAGATCCTGAAAAGCTTAAAAAAGCACCGCTTCTGACAAAAGTCACGCGGCTTGATGAAGTTGCAGCAGCAAGAAAGCCATGTCTGAGAGGTTAAATAAAAAAAAGCGCTCTTGTGTATTTATAGACCTTAATATTTTAGAATACAAAAGAGCGCTTGATCTTCAGATTCAAACTTTAAACGCCAAAATCGACAAAGGTCTTGTTGAGGATCAAATTTTTTTTGTTGAGCACCCATCTGTTTTCACCCTTGGAAAAAGAGGCGGAGAAGAAAATTTAAGTGTTTCCAAAGAGTTCTTAAACTCCAAAGGAATTGATGTCGTTCAAACTGATCGAGGGGGAAATATCACCTATCATGGCCCTGGTCAGGCAGTAATGTACCCCATTGTTGACCTTGATAAAAACAAAATAGGCGTAAAGGATTTTGTCCATGGCCTTGAAGAGATCATGAAACAAACAGCCGCAGATTTTGGCATTGATGCAGACAGAGACGAAAGAAACCATGGCATATGGGTGAAAAATTCAAAAATCGGCAGTGTGGGTATTTCAATCAAAAGAGGAATATCCTTTCATGGTATTGCCATGAATATCAACTCTGATCTTGAACCATTTTCATGGATAAACCCCTGTGGCCTTGCCAATATTTCCATAACCTCCATTAAAAAAGAAATGGCCAAATCTGAGTCAGGTTCCGGCTCAAATGAATATGATATTTCAATGGACCAGATAAAAACTGCCTTTATGAAATATTTTTCATCTGTATTTAACTATAAAGTAACAGATTTGAAATCTGCCACCAAAGGCAACGACTCGATTATAAATTAATTTTAATCTGGATTTTAACTAGGATTTTAACCCCATTGAAAAAGGGTGGGAACAATGCATATAAAAATAAAACAAAAGCCGTCATGGCTTAAAAAAAACCTTCCCAAAGGTGGGGATTATCAAAGGGTAAGAAACCTTCTTTCAAATGCCGGGCTAAACACTGTCTGCCAGGAAGCCAACTGCCCAAATATGTTTGAATGTTTTTCCAAAAACACATCCACATTTATGATTTTAGGATCCAATTGCACACGTAACTGCAGATTCTGCAATGTTAGTTTTGCCCCTGCCCTGCCCCTTGATCCTGATGAACCCATGAGAGTTGCCAAAGCAGCCCTTGACTTAAAATTAAAATATGTGGTGGTAACCTCTGTTACTCGAGATGACCTTGTAGATGGCGGTGCTTCTCATTTTGCAAAGACCATAAAAGCCATTAAAACCACCCTGCCGGATGATCCCAAAGTTGAGGTCTTGATTCCTGATTTCCAGGGGAATATCGAGGCTTTGAAAATAGTTATAAATGCAAACCCGGATGTACTGAACCACAATATTGAGACTGTTCCATCTCTTTATTCACTAGCCAGACCCGAGGCCAACTATCAGCAGTCCCTTGATCTTTTCAAGAATGCAAAAGCCATTAATGCTTCAATTCCTGTAAAATCCGGGATCATGGTGGGCTTAGGGGAAACCATTAAAGAGCTTGAACAAACCATGAAGGATCTTTTTCATTATGGCTGTGAAATTATAACCCTTGGTCAATATCTTCAGCCCACAAAAGCCCATCTGGAAGTTCAAAAATATTATTCTCCGGATGAATTTAAGCAGCTGGAAAAAAAAGCCAGACAAATTGGATTTAAAAAAATAGCGGCAGGACCTTTTGTTCGAAGCTCCTATAAAGCCCAGGATCTATTTGACTCTTAAATACATTTTTTTTTGAAATTATCTGCTGTGCTGATTTCAATATAAGATGTGCCCTGGTTAATGCCAAAACTTCCTGCAAGAACAATGATCAAGTCATCCTCTTTAAATTGTTTATCATTTAATAACAGGCAGATGGACTTATTTAAGGAGTCCTGACTTGTGATATCCATTGGTATATATTCGGCAAATACCCCAAAGGACAGAGACAATTGGCGCATAACCCGTTGGTCATATATCTGACCATATATGGGGTTGTCTCCCCTGTAAGCTGCAAGTGCACGAATCGATTCTCCAGTTAAAGAATCCGCCACAATGGCTTTTGTGTTCAGTCTTAGAGAAGCTTTAACAGCTGACTTGGCAAGATAGGCCGTGATTTTATTTTCAAGGGTATAAGGAACATTCATATAACTGCTGGTTTTGTCTTCAACTTCCTGGGCAATTTTTGCCATGGTTCTGACGGCCACTTCAGGATATTTTCCACTGGCTGTTTCTCCTGAAAGCATGAGGGCATCTGCATGATCCAGGCAGGCATTGGCGACATCTGAAACCTCTGCCCTTGTGGGTCTGGGTGATTGGATCATGGAATGCAACATCTGGGTGGCAACAATCACGGGCTTTCTTTTTTCAATACAGGTCCTGATAATTTGTTTCTGGATCAACGGGATCTGCTCTGTGGGTATTTCAACTGCCAGATCACCCCTTGCAATCATAACCCCATAGGCATGATCAAGAATCTCAGACAGATTTTCAACTCCCCGGGAGTTTTCAATTTTTGCTATAATTTTTATGAAAGATTTTTTTTTATTCAAAATTTTTTGAACAGCCAGGACATCATCTTTATTTCTCACAAAGGAATGGGCAATAAAATCCAGATCATTATCAGCGGCAAATTCAATAAAGCCTATATCTTTCTTACTCAAAGCCGGAAGTTTCACATGAACAGACGGAATGTTGATACTTTTTCTGGAATTGATCACCCCATCATTTTCCACATGGCACATTAAATACTTGTCATCCTTATCCATAACTGCCAGAGCAATGGTTCCATCATCGATCATTATGGAACTGCCAACGGGAACATCCTTGACAAAATCCTTATAGGAGACACAGATCACCTTACCTTTAGATTTTTCACCGGGAGCGCCTTTAATTCGTATGGTGTCCCCATATTTTACTGACAAAGGTTCATTATTATCGCAGGTTCTGATCTCTGGGCCTTTGGTATCCAGGAGAATACCTATTTTATCCGACACCTGTCTTGTATTTTCGATCACTTTCAAGGCATCGTCATGGGTCATGTGGGCTGTATTCAGTCGAACAACATTGATACCGGCATTATATAGCCTTGCGATAAACTTAGAAGAACAATTTAAGCTAGAAACGGTGGCGATGATTTTTGTTTTCCTCAGCATACACAAACCCTCCTTTACTGCAGGTGTTGATGATAAAGTTTTCAATGGCTATCTTTGCATCAAAAGATGAAGACTTTAGCCGATAATCCAGATCACCTAAAAAAATCAAAGCTTGATTCAACTCTTTTAATGAAAAATTCTCAGATTTTTGAAAAATCTGGAAAACAGGATAGGCATTTTTTGGATTGGGTGCAAGGAAAAGATCATTTGCCTTATTCGCTTTTGTCTTTGAATCTTGGTTTGATATATATTTATCCCGGTCTTCTATAATTATCTTTAATTGTTCGTCATGATGGATGACTTTTGGAAGGACAACTTGCTGGAATGAATTAAAATTCATATTTTTCAGACTCGTTTTACGTGTGACCTTCAGGTTATTGTTTTCATAAAACTTTTGCGTAAAACATTTCACCAGGATCAGTTTTCGAATTAGATTTTCAAATGATTTTAATATCTGCAGGGGATGAAATCCTTCATTAAAAAGTGAATTTAAATAAAAAAGAGTATTTTTAACATCTTTAGCTATAAACGCATTGGTTAAATTAAATATTGGATCTTTTTTATCCCTTTTTACAACAGCTTTTACATCTTCAATTGAAATCATCATAGCTTTACCGGAATAGGCAATCAGCTTTTCAAGATTCTGAAATAAAAGATCAAGATTAAATCCAGTCATATCCACAAGAGCATGAAAGGCCTGGTTATTTATGGTTTTTTTAGATTTTGACAGGATCTGGCCTGCAACATTCTGCAAAACAGCTCTCTGCTCATCCTGGTCTGCTTTTCTTGCCCCCTGAGCAACAGAGCAGTCAATGATTAACCCTTTATCTGCGATTGCTTTGTATATCTTTTTTCTTTTATCAATCAGGGTGGTTGTCAGTATCAGATAATGATTTTTGGGAATGCCTTTTCCAATAAAATCATTCAGATGATCAAGGTCAGACAAAGAAAAACAGATATCTGAACCGCTCTGATTTGTTTGAAACAAAGGGGCATTTTTGACTGCCACGATTTTTTTGGAAACAAGAAGAGAAAAAGTGGACACCTGCTCAATGATATCTCCCATGGAAACAGCACCACCTTCAAGGGTTTCAAGGGCAAACTTGGAATTATCATTCCCCAGCAGAAAAGAAGACAGGGTTTTAAAGGCTTGTTTTACCAGAAAAGATTCACCATAAATCAAAGTTAGGGCTGGAATATCCTTTTCTTGAACAGAGGTTAAAAATACGTCTAATCCATTGTGCTTAAGTATGTTTTTATTTTGGGCCATAAAAAGGTCTGGACAGTTTAATTAAAAGTATAAGGGCAATCAGAAAAACCATGAGCCCTATGCCCTGTGACATGGAAATAAAGTCAAAAATAAAATTTCCTCGAAAATCCCCCCGAAAAAATTCAACAATGAACCTGAACAATGAATAAAGTATTATATAACTTAAAAACACCTGGCCATTAAATTTCTTTTTTTTTTGGAAGCCTATAAGAATAAAAAACAAAATAAGATTGGAAAGCACAGAATAAATCTGGGTCGGGTGCAAATAAACGCCAATAGGAGCAAGGCTTTCAGGATTTGTAAACTTTACAGCAAAGGGTAGATCGCAGGTTTTACCATAGCAGCACCCTGCAAAAAAACATCCAAGTCTTCCAACAGCATGCCCCAGGGCAATACCTGGAGCCAGAAGATCAGCCGTTTTCCAGATGTTGAACTTTTTCATCTTCAGATAAATAAAAGATGCGGCAACGGCTCCAAGAAATCCACCGAAAAAAACCAGACCCCCGTTCCAGATCTTCAGGATGTCCAGCCAATTGTCTTTGTAATCTTCAAAATTGATACCTACGTACAAAAGACGGGCTCCTAAAAGAGCAGATACCAGTATAACAAAGAAAATATCTGTAATAGCATCGGGCAGGATACCATGGGGGGCTGCATTTTTTTGAGAAACCCATACGGCCGTCATAAATCCAAGGGCAACAAAAAGGCCATAGGTATAAAGGTTAAAACTTCCAATATGTAGTAGAACTGGATACATAAGCTTAAAAATCCGGAATTTTATTAAACAGTATATGATAGATCAATATGCTCATTCCAATGCTGATGGCACTGTCGGCAACATTAAATGCAGGCCAATGGAAAGAACCTATATAAAAATCAAAAAAATCCATCACCTTGCCATATTTAAATCTGTCAATCAGGTTTCCCAGGGCACCTCCAAAAATCAGAGCCAGGCCATAGGAAAGGAAAACAAAATTTGAGGCACACTTTTTATAAAACCATAAAACAAAAAGGGCCACTATGGATGACATGAACAAGAAAATAAATTTTCTAATTTCAGGGGTCTGGGAAGCCAGAAAGCCAAAGGCTCCGCCTGGATTCAGGATATGGGTAATATTAAAAAATTTTTCTATCACAATGATATTATCATATACAGACAGGTTTATTTTAATAATATTTTTTGTGATCTGATCAACAAAAACGACAGATCCGCTGACCAGGCACAGGCGAATCCATATTTTCCCTTTTGCTTTTAAGGATTTCAGATTCAATTTACGTGTGACCTTTATGTTACGTGTGACCTTTATGTTACGTGTGACCTTTATG
>CAYWGN010000013.1:11506-39720 GCA_964457495.1 uncultured Desulfobacula sp. | reverse complement strand
TTTTTGTAAAGAAAAATATTAAGCAGGCAAAGGGTGTTAGCCCTTTGCCTGCTTAATATTGTATTGGATTTTTATGCTGCAGCCGGTTCAATCTTTATGGCGCAGACCTTAAATTCAGGTATTTTGGCTGTTGGGTCCAGTTTTGCATTTGTCAGCTCATTGGCTGCAGCTTTGGCAAAATGGAAGGGGATAAAAATGGTTCCATCCACAGCTTTTGAAGATATTTTGAGTTTTGCACTGATTTTACCCCTGCGGGAAGAAACATCCACCATGGAGCCTGTACCAAGCCCAAGTTTCCGGGCATCATTGTCAGAAATTTCCACAAAGCATTCAGGCGAGAGTATGTTTAATCCTTTTGTTTTCATGGTCATGGTTCCGGTGTGATAGTGATATAATACCCTTCCCGTTGTGAGGATATAGGGATATGTTTCATCGGGCAGTTCAGCCGGAGGAGTGTGCTCGATGGCATGGAAGTACCCCTTGCCTCGGGTAAATTGTGTGGTATGAAGAATGGGCGTTCCTTCATGGGTTTCATTGGGGCAAGGCCAGTGTATGCCGATTTTATCGATTCTGTCCCAGGCAATACCCCTGTAAGAAGGTGTGACAGCTGCGATTTCCTTGAAGATGTCTTCACTGTTCGCATAGGACATCTCATATCCCATTCTTTTGGCAATTTCACAAAGAATTTCCCAATCCTGTTTTGCTTCTCCCGGAGCTTCCACAGCTTTTCTGACCCTTTGAACCCTCCTTTCTGTATTGCTGAAGGTTCCGTCTTTTTCAGCAAAGCAGAAAGCCGGCAAAACCACATCTGCTATCCTTGTGGTTTCTGTCTGGAAGATATCCTGAACAACAAAAAAATCAAGGTTCGCAAGGGCCTTTCTTACATGGTTGAGATCCGGATCAGAGACCAGGGGATTTTCGCCAATAATAAATAGTGATTTAAGCTCTCCTTCGTAGGCCTTTTGAATCATTTCTGTTACGGGCAATCCCGGGGTTGCTGACAAGCCCGTGGTGTTCCATGCATTTTCATAATTGTTTCTGACATCATCATTGCTGACCGGCTGATATGCAGTAAACACATTTGGCAGTCCGCCCATATCACAGGCTCCCTGAACATTGTTCTGGCCGCGTAAAGGATTCACTCCACCGCCAGGTTTTCCTAAGTGGCCGCAGAGCATGGAAAGATTTGCAAGTGATTTTACATTGTTTGTACCACAGGTATGCTGGGTGATCCCCATGCAGTATATAATAGATGCCACATTTGCTTTGGCAAACTGTCTTGCAACTTCAACAATATCGTCGGCCTTTATGCCTGTGATATTTTCCACATATTCAGGGGTGTATTTCTCAACGGTCTCTTTAAGGGCTTCAAAATTTTCTGTTCTATTTTTAATAAAATTTTTGTCATGAAGCTCTTCTTTAATTATAACGTGCATCATGCCGTTGATCCAGGCAATGTCAGTGCCGGGAGAAGGCCTCAACCATTTATTGGCATGGTCAGCAAGCTTAACCTTTCGAGGATCAATGACATAAAGTTTTTTGTCCTTTAAGACGGCACGTTTAATAAAACTTGAGAGAACGGGATGATTCTCTGTTGTATTGGAACCTGTTACCAATATCAGGTCAGATGTTTCAATATCTGCGATTGTATTGGTCATTGCACCGCTTCCAAATGCTGCAGCCAGACCGGCTACGGTGGAACTATGTCACAGTCGGGCACAATGGTCTATATTGTTTGTTTTCAGAACGGCACGGGTAAATTTTTGTGCAATATAGTTATCTTCATTGGTGATCCTGGCAGAAGTCAGGACGCCTAAACTATCCGGACCGAATTGTTCTTTAATGGAAGAAAGCTTTTGGGCGATAAGATCCAGAGCCTCATCCCATGATGCTTCAACCTGTTTTCCATCTTTTTTAATTAAAGGTTTGGTAAGACGTTCCTTTGATGCAACAAATTCGTATCCAAATCTGCCTTTGACACAAAGGCTTGCATTGTTTGGCGGAAGGTCAATATCAGCCCCATCAATCTTAACAATTTTATTGTCCTGGACAAAAAGATCAATCTGGCATCCCACCCCGCAGAAGGCACAGGTAGTTCTAACCTTTTTAGTATCTTTAAACCTGTCATCCCGAAATGATTTATCAGGTATCAGAGCACCCACAGGGCAGACCTGTATGCATTCACCGCAGAAGACACAGTCAGAATCTTTTAATGCTGCATCGTCTTTTGCTACAATTTTAAGATCTTTACCGCTGTATCCGAACTCAATGGCATTGTTTACCTGTATTTCCCTGCAGGCTTTTACACATCTTCCACAAAGTATACAGCGTGAAAAATCTCTGATAATAAAAGGATTGGCAAGCTCAGTTTCATATTTGCATCCATTTAAGGGCATGCCAAGGGTTTTGACTTGATACCGGTAAGCAAGATCCTGGAGCTCGCAATCGCCCCAAACCGGACAAAGCTCCTCTTTGCCGTCGCTTTTAAGAACATCCAGCTGAAAGGATGTCCAGTCACTTGTATCAAAATCTCGTATGGCACAATTATGATTGCCTGAGGCCAGAAGTTTGCTGATATTCTTTTTACGTGCCTGGATAACCTTTGTAGACTCCGTAAGAATAATCATATCCTGTTTGGCTTTTGTTGCACAAGATTCAACCAGATCTGATTCACCCTTTATCTCAACCAGGCATATCTTGCATGTTGTGGTTGGAATCGTGTTTTTTAAATGGCAAAGGGTGGGGATATCAATTTTATTTCGCCGTGCAACTTCAAGAATTGTCTCACCATGCTCAAAGGTCAGCTCATGTTTGTTGATTGTTATAATATTAGGTTCCATTATTATTTTCCCGGATATGATTTTATAATTATTTCACTCATTTGTCCTGACAACGAGTAATTTTGTACACTTTCAAAGGATTATTGTCAATGTTGCAAATAAAATAAATTTTGTTGATATTATTGACTTTTTATTTTCCAAGTTGTTATACAGTATTGGATTAATTAAATATTAAAATGAGTTAATAAAAATGCAGGCATTAAGGATATATACATGTTTCAATCTATATTGATGATGGGCGGACTGGGTGTTGCAATTGGTACTGTTCTAGTGATTGCTTCAAAAGCTTTTTATGTATACGAAGATCCGAAAGTTGTGGCGATCAATGATGAACTGCCGGGAGCAAATTGCGGCGGCTGCGGGTATCCGGGATGTAACGCCAATGCAGAAGCGATTGCAAATGGAGTTCAAGACGTGAATTCCTGTGTGGCTGCCGGGGATGATGTTGCCTTGGCTATTGCCCAGATTATGGGCGTATCTGTTTCTGATAAAGAACCTGAGTTTGCAGGGCCAGGATGCTTTTATAGCAAAGATGATGCAGACATGGAATATAAATACCTTGGAGTGACGGATTGCAGGGCGGCAGCGTTGTTGTTCGGAGGGATGAAGGTCTGCAGAATTGGCTGCCTGGGCCTTGGAACCTGTGTGAAAGCCTGCATGTTTGGTGCATTGTCCATTGGCAGTGATGGTTTGCCAAAGGTTGATCAGGAAAAATGTACAGGATGCGGGGCCTGTGAAAGGGTATGCCCTAAAAATATTATCCGGCTGACATCTATTACCCGGAGAATTATGCGGGAATATACCCAGGAAGAGTGTATAACACCATGCCAGAGGGCCTGCCCCACGGGTATTGATATTAAAGAATATATCAGGCTGATCAAAGAAGGGGATTATCATGGGTCTCTTCAGGTAATAAAGGAAAGAAATCCTTTTCCAACTATTATTTCAAGAATTTGTCCGGCTCCATGTGAATTTCAATGCCGAAGACTTTTACAAGATGAATCCGTTGCCATCAATAATTTAAAGCGATTTGTCTGTGATTATGAAATGAATCAGGATAAGCGGATATTGCCCTATAAAGCACCGGCAAGCGGGAAAAGGATTGCTGTTATTGGTGGCGGAGTAGAAGGGTTGTCTACGGCATTTTTCAGCGCAAGGCTTGGGCATGATCCAAGTGTTTTTGAAGCCACTGGTTCTTTGGGCGGTATTCTTCGGAAGGCCATTGCCAGGGAAAGATTATCCATGGATGTTCTTGACTGGGATGTTGAGGGTGTAAGACAAATGGGTGTTACTATCCAGACCAATACCAAAGCAGGTACAGATTTTACCATTGACGGGCTCTTAAAACAGGGTTTTCAAGCAGTATTTACAGCCACTGGCGGCTGGGATTCCAGGCTTGCAAGGGGAGATATTGATCAGGCTGAAACAGTTTTTCCCGGGGCATACCTTTTAATTGATCTTTTAAGGAGTAAATCAGATAATAATATAAATATTGCGGCAGGGGAAAATGTAGTGATAGCAGGCGGTGGTGGCAGAGTGCCGGAAGCTGTTAAGATTTTAAAAGAAAATGGGTCAAAGAAAATAATAGTCATTTCAAGAGGACAAAATGATGAGGCTTGCTTTGCTCCGGAAGCTTTTGATGAATTATCAAAGGCTGGTGCCACTTTTATTTATCATTCCGGAATCACAAAGGTAATGGGTGAAGAAGATCAGTTAAAAGCAATTGAATATGTAGAAATTGAAACAGGCTTGAAACATGTTATTAATACAGATACCTTGATAATGGGTTCAGGAAGATTTCCGGAACTTGTGTTCATTCCTGTAAAAAAAGAAGAGCAGGATGGGGAAGAAGATCTGATTGAAAATAATGGACCATTGGCATGGGAAGGTGTTGAACTTCCGAAAAAACCTGATTCAAACAAGGAACTTGGGTTGCTTTCAAGTCAAGATGCCATCAGTGAGTACTCTTCTGCCGTGGCAGCTATCAATGGTGGCAGAAAAGCTGCAGCAGCAATTCATAACCTGATGTATGGAATCCAATTTCAAGAGCCTTCCAAATTTATTACAGAACAAACAATACTTCAGGATGTTGCATTTTTGAACAATGTTGCAACCTTCCCCAGAAATATCATGGAATTGGGTCAGGCTGAAAAGAATTCCATTAATAAATTTTCAACGGGCTTTTCAGAAGAACAAGCCCGGGCTGAAGCAAACAGATGTTTAAGATGCGGCCTTGTCTGTTATGAAAAATCCAAGGTCATTGGATAAAATTTACCTTAATTATCAATATAAAAATAATATTAATTATAATGTGGATATTAAATGAGTCCGAAACATATACTTGTTGTTGATGACGAAAAAAGGATTGTTGAAAATATTACTCTTTGCTTGAAAAGAGAAGGTTTTCAAACAACAGGTGCCTATGACGGCAATGAAGCAATAAGGATATTTGAGAAACAAAAATTTGATCTTGTATTGCTTGATGTGAGCATGCCCGGAATGAATGGGTATGAAGTCATGGAACATATTTTTGCCATAGATGAAGAGGCCTTGATTATTATTATCACTGGCTATGCATCTGTTGAATCTGCCATTAGAGCCCTTAAAATTGGTGCATGGGATTATCTTAAAAAGCCTTTTGAATATGCAGATCTGGTGAAAACTGTAAAAAATGCACTTTCCCAGAAAAAATTGATAGCAGATAAAAAAGCTGTGTCTGCAAGACTTGAAGCATCTGAGAGACAATATGAATACATGGTGAATAATTCCCCGGACCTAATTTTTACCCTTGATAAGCAGGGCTGCTTTACCTTTGTTAACCCTCAGTTTGAAAAGGTTCTGGGATTTGCTAAAAAAGATTTGATTGGAACGGGTTTTAAAAATATTCTTCATAAGGAAGACCTTTCAAAAGCTTCCATCCTGACGCAGTTTGACCAATATGACAAACAGATCAATGACTTGCAGGATATGCTTTTCAGGTTTAAAAAGGCAGGAAATAAAACCTCACAATATGATCCTTATGAATCATTTGCTTTTATGGAACTTAAAACAACTCCCATGCATTTGCCTGCCAGTGATAATAGAGCGGAATTCAACGGTGTATATGCTGTGGCAAGGGATGTGACAGAAAGAGTGGCCCTGGAAGACCAGCTTAGGCAGGCCCAGAAAATGGACGCTATCGGAACCCTTGCTGGAGGAATTGCCCATGATTTTAATAATATTCCTAATGGGTATTCAAGGATATTCATCCCTTGTAAAAAGCGGATTTGAACAGGGCAGCGAAGAATATAAAAGGCTTTCCAATATTGATGCCTATGTTTTCAGTGGTGCGGAAATGGCTAAACAATTATTGGGGTTTGCACAGAAAACATCCCAGGAGACCAGTCTTGTTAACCTGAATTATCTTTTAAAAATGACTGCAAAATTGTTTGGCAGGACAAAAAAAGATATATGGATTGAGCAATCTCTGGACAAGCAATTATGGGGAACCATAGTGGATGAAGGCTTGATTAAACAGGTATTAATGAACCTTTTTGTCAATGCGTGGCAGGCAATGCCGAATGGTGGTAAAATTCTAATAAAATCTGAAAATTTTGTTATGGATGAATTTAAGGTGGATGAGTTCGGGCTTGAAAAGAGCGGTGCATATGTAAAAGTGACGGTCACGGACACGGGCGTTGGAATGAATGATGAGATTATGACACGGATTTTTGATCCGTTTTTCACTACAAAAGAAAGAGGTCAGGGTACGGGTCTTGGTCTTGCCACAGCTTATGGGATTATAAAGAGCCATAAGGGAATATTTAAGGTCACAAGTAAACCAGGAAAAGGCAGCGCTTTTATGTTTTTTCTGCCAGCCAGTCGGGCAAAGATAACCCCTGGTAAAGTGTCTGAAGAAAAAGAGATGATTTTCAATGGAAAAGGCATGGTTTTATTGGTTGATGATGAAAAAGGGGTGATCGAAGTTTGTTCGGAGATGTTGGAACATCTTGGATATCAAGTTAAAGCAGTGTCAAACGGGTTTGACGCCATAGAGGTTTTAAAAGCCAAAAATCAAAAAATAGACCTTGTTATCCTTGATATGGTAATGCCTCGGATGAATGGAGAGGAAACCTTTGAAAAAATCAGAGCACTTGATCCGGGAATGAGAGTATTGGTATCCTCGGGTTATAGCCGGGAAATAGAAATCCAAAAAATGATGAAAAAAGGATGCAATGGATTTATTTCCAAACCTTTTGATATCGTAAAATTGTCTGAAAAATTGAATACAGTGTTTAAAACCCCTTTAAGAGGATAGGGCATGGAACCAGACCATGGGTTTTCAGCCATGTTTTTTTACCGCCTGTAGAATAATAAAATTTTTGGATAAATTACCATTTAGGGAATTTGCCAATATTGGCATTTTCCCTAAATGGCATAGAATCGTCTTTTGGTCTATCCCTAAACTCTTTATAGTTACCTTTTATCCAAGTGTTTTTTCAAGATAAGGAATGATTTGTTTTTTGCGGCTCATAATGCCGGGCAGCCATGCTTTCCCGCCAACAGGAGCAACACCAAAGGCTTTTTCAACAACAGAGTCATCATCTGAAGCAATCAAAAGCTCTGTGCCTTCTTTCATAATATCTGTCAGCATAAGGAACACACTGTGATGACCTTTTTCCTTTTTAAGAGCCTGAATATCTTTTTCAAGATCAGCCTTGATATTGTCTACAATAGAAAGATCAACCAGTTCAAGCTGCCCGACGCCAATCCCTTTTCCGCTCATGTTAAAATCTTTGTAATCACGGAAAACAAGCTCACGGATGGGGGTGCCTTCTACTGCTGATTTAACCTTGAACATTTCAATACCCAGAGCTTCAAGATCGCTTTCCTCACATATTTCAGAAAGTTGGGCACATATTTTTTTATCAGTGTCTGTGCAGGTGGTTGATTTGAAAATAACTGTATCGGAAAGAATTGCGCAAAGCATGATACCTGCAATATCTTTTGGTATTTCAACATCAAAATAATTATACATGGATGCAATAACCGTGCAACTACATCCGACGGGCCATATCCAGCATTCAAGAGGTTGTCCTGTTGTTACATCGCCAAGCTTATGGTGATCAACAATGCCAAGAATGTTGGCGTCGCCAAGATCGTCAGGGCTCTGTGAAAGATCGGAATGATCTACAAGATATACATCTTTCCCTGCATAAGAAGTAACAACTTCGGGTCCTGCAACACCGAATTTTTTGAGTACAAAACTAGATTCAGGAGTCAAATTACCTTGAATTGCCGGGGCAATATCCTCGCCCAGTTTTTTTTTAAGATCTGCAAGCGCAATCGCTGCACAGACTGAATCTGTGTCAGGATTTTTGTGACCAAATACTAAAGTTGACATAAAACCTACCTCCATTTTTTATTCTTGCTTCTACCTTTGATGACCTAACACCGATAAGATCATCTTCCGTTTTTATTTATTGTAATTTGCATACAAAAATTACAACGTTTTATAAAATTAATTGGTAATATAAACAAGGAAAATTTTAAATTCATACTATATTAATATTGAATTTTTTAAGCGGATAAGGAAGGAATCCGAGCCTATTATGATTATGCTATTTCAACAGGGCCTTTATAAGGTACTAACAACAAAATTAAAGCTATGAAACGAAAAGCATATGAGCATATATCAAATATCCAGTGTGGATCTATGTGTCAAAAAATATAACGGATTGGTATTCTCTCTTTGTTTTAATCGTTGCAATTTGCTGTGGCAGCTTTAAAAACCCACACAGGGTTTTTATCATTATTTGCCTCAGCCGAAAACCGGGCCACATGACTTTTTAGAAGGGACCTTTTTTTTAGGATGTTCCTTGAAATAAAGTTTGTCCTTGGCAAGGTGACATTTTTTATACTTTAATCCACTATCACACCAGCAAGAATCATTTTTCCCCGGTAATATTGCAGGGGGTATCTGCTCATTATTTTGAAAAAGCTGACTAAACCAACCCATATAAAATGCTCCTATTTTTGAGAAAAATCACAATTTTTATAATAACAATAAGTTGAGGATTCATTTTGTAAAGGATTAATGATTAAATTGAATTAAAATTGTGATTAATGAATTTCTTCTCTGGCTCAATGATAAAATCATAGAAGAGTTTGAGATTAAGGATGTTTTCACTATATTTATGGCAGGCCTTTTTATTGCGATTGTGGATTTATCAATAAAATGTATACGTTAGCGAAAGAAAATATGTTTGGATATGGAGTTGTTTTAAGTTATATGCAGGTGTTACATTTGGTGCAGTCAATCATAGGGCAGGCGGGTGATTTTTTTCCCTGTCTGGATTTTATAAACTCTTTTGCAAGGAATTCTTTTTTGACTCGATTATCAAGAAAATCCCAGGGCAGGGGGGTATCAATGGGTGTTTCCTGATAGATAATTGAATCACAATAGGCTTTGTTCTGCTTCATGGTAAAGGACCAGCCATCCTTTAAAGCGGATTCGATGAGGTCTGCAGCCTTTTGATCTCCACGGGAAAGAAGGGCATGTATTTTTGCTTTTCTCAATGATTCTACATTGATTTTTACATTGGGGATTTTTTTTAAGCCTTGACGGATAAGTGCGACTCTTTTTTTTAATATGGCTTCATCTGTCATGGCAGCCCATTGAAACGGGGTAAATGGTTTAGGAATAAACGGATTGACACTTAAGGTAATGGTTCCGATTTTTTTTTGTTTTTTTGATGCTTCGAGAAAAACAGATTTAATTTTTTTTGTCAGATCCACTATGGCCAGAACATCCTGATCCTGTTCAAAGGGAAGGCCGATCATAAAATATAGTTTTAAATTTATTATGCCGGCATTGACAAGTCTTTGAGCGGAACAAAGAATATCATGCTCATCAATTTTTTTATTAATAATATCGCGCATTCGTGCTGATCCAGCTTCCGGGGCAATGGTGGCTGTTTTTACCTTTGCGGCTGAAAGTGCAGTGATAAATTCATGGGTCAGTTTATCTGCCCTGAGGGATGAAAAAGAGAGTTTAAAATTGTGTTTCAAACCATAGTCGCAGATATTTGTTATGTCAGGATGATCTGCAATAGCTGAACTGACAAACCCTATTTTATCTGTCTTGCCCGTGGCAGTATCCATGGCCGCATAGATATTTTCAGCTGGATATATTCTGGGTGGCCTGTAAATAAATCCTGCACTGCAGAACCTGCAGCCATGGGGGCAGCCTTTAAGGGTCTCTATAAGAAAGGTGTCCTTAAAAACAGTTTCAGTGGTGAGAATACTGGTGGCTGTTGTAATTGTGTCAAGATTTTTAAGGTATTGCACCTTGATTTGAAATGGATTTTTATCAGTGTGAAGAGCGGGTACATAAGCACCGGGGATTATTTTTTCCAGGCCGTGTAAAAAAGAGTTTTTATTAATTTTTTTTAAGAAGTTATCAAAAAATGGCTCAAGTAAGCATTCAGCTTCTCCTAAAAGGAAACAGTCCATAAAAGGGGCAATGGGTTCAGGGTTTAAGAAACAGGCGACTCCCCCTGCAACCACCAGGGGGTGGGTGTGGTTTCGATCGGGCGATCGCAAGGGGATGCCTGCTTTTCCAAGGAGTTGAACAATGTGGATAAAGTCGTTTTCAAATGATATTGAAAACAGAATGATATCAAATTTATTAAGGGTTAAACCGCTTTCAACACTTTTAACCTGAAGGTCACGCGTAGCCTGAAGGTCACACTTAAGACCTTGTGCTTTCTGCTTTGGGTCTGGCATAAAGACCCTTTCACAGGCTAAAAAATTAATATTATTTGCAATCTTATATACGGTTTGAAATCCGAGACTGGACATGCCTGCCTTATAAGTATTGGGATATACAAGCGCTGCTTTTATAAAGCCTTTACCTTTTTTAACAATTGCACCTTGTTCTATGATTTTATTTGAGCCATAATTCCAAGGTGATTTGAGTCTTTTACCCATTTATCAGTCAGCTTTTCTTCTAAGAAATGTCGGTACCTCCAGATCATTGTTATCAAAAGGGATTGAATTGTAATCATTTAGAATGTCATAATCTCCAACCGCTTTTTTATGTTTAACGCTGACAGGATTGTCAAATTCATTCCAGTTTGCAAGCTCCTCCTGGGAAGGAGTTCTCAATTGTCCCCGGGCAATGGTTCCAGCAGATTGTGTAATGGGCTGGGCTGCTGCCCCTGCCTGTTTATATGCAATGGGCTGCGCCATGGGATCAAAATGGTGTATGTTATCGGATTCTTTGACCTCGTCAGAGTCAATACCTGTGGCAATGACTGTAATTCTTATTTCATCTCCCAGTTCCTCATCAAATGTCTGGCCCCAGATGATGTCTGCATCATCTCCGACTTCCTTGTAAATCCTGTCAGATGCTTGTGTCATCTCATCAAGGGTGAGATCAGAACTGGATGTAATATTCATTAACACCCCTTTTGCACCGGCAATAGAAATATCTTCAAGAAGTGGATGGGAAATCGCCCTTTCAGCAGCTTCAACGGCACGGTTTTCCCCTGATGCAATACCAATACCCATCAATGCTTTACCTGCTTTTTGCATGGTGGTTCTGACATCTGCAAAATCAAGGTTGACATGGCCCGGCATCATAATCAGGTCTGTAATACCCTTGACAGAATGGTGGAGAATTTCATCTGCTTTAATAAACATATCAACCATTCTAGCACCTTTGGTTGCAATTCCCCTGAGCCGGTCATTTGGAATGATAATGACGGTATCTGTAATCCCATGAAGTTTTTCAAGGCCTGCAAGGGCCTGTCTTTCTCTTTTTTTGCCTTCAAAGGAAAAGGGTTTAGACGCAACTGCCACAGTCAGTATACCAAGATCTCTACATATTTCAGCAATAACTGGGGCAGCGCCTGTTCCTGTACCACCACCAAAGCCTGCTGTAATAAAGACCATATGGCTGTCCTCTAACGCCTGCCGCAGTTCAGATGCACTTTCCTCTGCTGCTTGCTGACCCTTTTTAGGATCAGCACCAGCGCCAAGTCCTTGTGTCAGTTCTTTCCCGATCTGAATTTTTACTTCAGCCCTGGATGCTTCAAGCGCCTGGACATCAGTATTGGCAACAATGAATTTTACACCTTTGAGTTTCGCATCAATCATGTTGTTCACTGCATTGCCGCCGGCACCGCCAACGCCGATAACTTTGATTTTTGCTGATTTTTCGTTTTCCACATAAGAAAAAGTCATTTTCACCCCCCTAAAAAATTAAAGTATATTTTTAAACCACTGTTTCATCCTGTTTAATACTCCGGTAAATCCTTGAACTGGTACGTCATTCAAACTAATTCGACAGCTTGCTCTGGAACCTAAAAGAACAAGCCCGACACCCGTTGCATAGGCCGGATTTTTAACAATATCTTTCAGCCCCCCAACTTTATTAGGTTCGCCAATTCGTACAGGCACATTGAAAACAGATTCTGCAAGTTCATTGATGCCGTCAAGAAGCACGCTTCCACCAGTGAGGACAAACCCTGCCGGGAATGAATTTTCAAGTCCCTTGGAGAATAATTCTTTTTGTAAAAGAGAAAAAATTTCTTCCACTCTGGGCTCAAGGATTTCAGATAAAACCCTCTTGGAAAGTTTTTTTGGGGATCTTCCCCCAACACCCGCTACCTCTATGGTTGCTCCGCTTTTTACATTTTCTGGGATACAGGTGCCATGCTCGTTTTTTATTTTTTCAGCTTCCGGCAGGGGTGTTCTAAGACCGATGGAAATATCATTGGTCAGGTTGTGTCCTCCCAGAGGCAGGTTATATATAAATTTTAAATTATTATTTTTGAAAAGGGCCAAATCAGTTGTCCCGCCACCCATATCGGCGACAACACATCCCAGTTCCTTTTCTTCATCTGTAAGAACTGCTTCGCCCGAGGCCAATGATTCAAGGGCAATGTCACAAACTTCAAGGCCTGCCTTATTGCAGCACTTGACAATATTTCGGGCTGAAGATACTGCACCCGTTATAATGTGAATATTGGCTTCAAGACGGATTGCTGTCATACCCACAGGATTTTGAATGGATTCCATGTCATCAACAATAAATTCCTGGGGGATGACGTGAAGAATTTCTCTGTCGGCTGGAATGGCAATTGCTTTTGCTGCATCAATGACGCGGTCAACATCCTGGGCTGTAATTTCACGGCCCTTGATAGCGATAAGCCCATGGGAGTTAAGGCCTTTTATATGATTCCCTGCAATACCCGCATAAACAGATGAAATATCACAACCAGCCATGAGTTCTGCCTCTTCTATGGCTTTTTTTATTGAATCCACAGTTGATTCAATATTGACAACAATTCCTTTTCTAAGTCCCGTGGATGGGTGAAAGCCGACACCAATAATGTTGATTTCGTCTTCGAGCATTTCCCCAACAACGGCCATAATTTTGGTTGTGCCGATATCCAGGCCCACAATTATTTTTTCATTTCCCTGCAAATTACGCCCCCTTTTCTAAATCGTTGTGCAGAGCATTGTTGAGTTTTGTTTTGATAAACACTTTTTTAATATTAAAAAGATCCATGGCGCAGATTGTTTTTTCGGGAAAGTTTTTATCAATATACTCGCTGATATTTTTTGCTTTATTCAGTTTTGCTTTAAAATTATCAAAACCCAGTTTAATTTGAACTATTCCTTGTTCACCTGTGAGCTGCCGGTTATATATATCCCTGGCTTCAATGGTGACACCGGTATTTTTATCTCCATTTATTTGCTTTATATTAACGCAGTCCACTGATTGTAAAAAATCCATGGTGGAATTAAATAAAGTCCCATTGAACAGATACTGGTTATTGACACTTGTAAGATCGAGTCCCGTGACAACGGGTAAATTTTTTATATCGTCATTAAGAGGGCTGTATTCTTTAAAAGGGCTTCCCTGGGTATTAATTAAAATATCAGCCAGGTTTTCAATTTTAACAATGGCCAGGGGTTCATGCTCAGTGATGGATATGGACAGAACAGAATCCAGATTTCTTTTTACACAGGCTGACTGAATCCAGGGATGGGAAATAATTTGCTTTTCAAAGGAAAATAAATTAATTTTCAAAATATTTTTTTTAAAGGTCAGGTCTGCAAGTTTGATAATGTCTTCTTTTAAAACCCGGTTTGTCCCTGAAATTTCAATTTTTTTAATATTATAAGAAGGTGACTGGGTAATAAAATCGTAAATAAATATCGACACAAGGCTTAAGACACTTATAAATACCAGAGTCATGACGTATTTAAGACAAACCGCAATGCCGGACTGGGAATTTGCATCCTTGCCGTCTTTGGCCTCGGGTTTATACCTGTTGGGTTTAATTTTATTACTCACCTTCCAGCCTCACTTCTGTTTCTAACTTAATATGGTATTTTTTAAATACAATCTCCTGGATATGCTGTTTTAATAAGAGGATATCTTCACAGCTCGCATTGTTGGTGTTTACAATAAAATTTGCATGTTTTTCAGAAACCATTGCATCATTGATCCTCATCCCTTTAAGTCCTGATTTCTCAATCAGTTCACCGGCAGATTTTCCCAGGGTTGGATTTTTAAAAAAACATCCGGCGCTGGCAGCAAAAACAGGCTGGGCAGCATTTTTTATGGCAAGGTTTTCTTTAAAGCATTCTTCTATTTGTACCCGGGGTTTTTCCTTTAATAGTAAGGTTGCGGACACGATAATGCCCGGGTGATTAAGTCGGCGGTAGGAAAAATCAAGGTCTTTTTCTCCAATGGTTTCAAATGCCAGATTATTTTTGTTTAATATATCAATGGATTCAACAATATCTGATATTTCCCAGGATTTTGTTCCGGCATTCATCATAATGGCACCCCCGACAGTCCCGGGTATTCCTGCAGCATATTCGAGTCCAGAAAGCGAGTGGCGGATGGCAAACTGACAGACACTTGATAACCGCTCTCCTGCTTCAACATAAATGGTTTTTCCTTGAAGGTCTGCCTGGGTAATATGGATTTTAGATTTTAAAAACTTTGTAATAACCACAAGACCCCGGATGCCTTTATCTGTAATTAAAATATTGGTGCCACCCCCAAAAATAGTGATTGGAATACCAAGAGTTGAGGCTTTTTCTAATAATTTTTTTAATTCCAGTTTGTCTTTTGGCATTGCAAGAAGATCAGCCGGGCCTCCGATTTTAAAGGAGGTATGTTTTTTCATTGGCTCATCAACAAGAAGTTTGAATTCTTGAGCCAGTGTTGAAACGGCTGCGTTTTCTTTTGTTACCATGTTTTGCCTTTACAATACTTCAAGCAGTTTTTCTCCAAGGGTATAAATGTCTCCGGCACCAAGTGTCAGAACAACATCTCCCTTTTTTAGTTTAGGGGTAATCATAGATAAAGCCTGGTTAAAATCAGGTGCATAAGAGACCTCTTTGTGTCCATGTTTTCTGATACCTTCGCATAGGCCCTGGGCATCAACCCCTTTAATTTTTTTCTCACTTGCCGCATAAATCGGGAGTACAATCAGAATATCGGATTGGTAGAAAGAGCGGGTGAATTCATGAAACAACCCCTGGGTCCTGGTGTATCTATGGGGCTGAAATAAAACAATCAGCCTTTTGCCCATACGGCTTTCCCTGATTGCAGTCAGGGTTGCCATGATTTCTGTTGGATGATGGCCATAATCATCTATTACCAGGATTCCCTTTTTTCTCCCCTTGATTTCAAGTCGCCTTTTTACGCCTTCAATCTGTTCCAATGCTTTTTTAATTGTTTTAAAGGATATGTTCAGCTCAAGCCCCGTTGCAATGGAAGCAAGTGCATTGGAGATATTATGCTTTCCGGCGATATTTAGATTAATGTCGCCCAATAGTTTTTCATGGTGGAAAACTTTAAAAAAACTCTTGTTGCCCATAAATGAGATTTCCCTGGCCCGCAGATCAGACTGGGCCGTCATGCCAAAGGTGGTATATCTGACCTTTAACCTGGGAAGGATATCCTGGATATGTTCGTTATCAAGGCAGAGAATTGCAAGGCCATAAAAGGGAACAGAGTTGATAAACTGAACAAATTTATCTTTGATATCTTCAATATCCCTGTAAAAATCAAGGTGTTCAAGATCTATATTGGTGACGACTGCAATGGCAGGTGCATACTTTAAAAAAGATCCGTCGCTTTCGTCGGCTTCAGCAACAATATATTCGCCTTTGCCATGCAATGCATTGGTATCAAGCCCTTTGAGAAGGCCTCCGATAATTACTGTGGGATCAAGACCGGCAGTGTTGAGGATTTGAGAAATCATGGAAGTGGTGGATGTTTTGCCATGGGCACCTGAAATAGCAATGGAATATTTGATCCGCATCAACTCTGCCAGCATTTCAGCCCTTGGAATAATAGGAACTAAAAGTTCTTTTGCGTGAACCACTTCTGGATTATCACCAGTAATGGCAGTAGAGGTGACCACCACGCTGGCACCGGATATCTGCTCCTTACTGTGTCCTTGAAAGATGATGCCGCCTTTTTTTTCAAGTCGTTTGGTAATGGAAGAGAGCTTTAAGTCAGATCCAGACACCTTATAGCCAAGATGTATAAGCAGTTCTGCAATACCACTCATGCCTATGCCGCCGATTCCAACAAAATGGATATGGTAATTTTTTTGATACATGGCTTAAATCTTAATATCCTTTGTTTTTAAAATATGATTTGCTATTTTTTCATCTGCGTCAGGCATGGCAAGCCGCCTTGACATTTGGGCCATGTGGTGAAGCCTTTCTTTGTTTTCCATCAGATCTTCCATCTTTTCTTTTAAGGCAGGTCCCGTGAGTTCATTGTCTTTTATCATTATAGCTGCTCCTTGTTCTTCAAGGGCTTTTGCATTAAAGGTCTGGTGGTCGTCAGCTGCATGGGGGAAGGGAATAAGAATGGCAGGCAGGCCCTTGATACACAGTTCTGAAATAGTTCCCGCACCCGCCCTTGTTATTACAAGATCTGCCATGTCCTGAAGCTGTGGCATGTTATGGAAAAAAGCTTTGGTTGTTGCATTGATTTTCAGGCGGTTGTATCGTTGCAGAATTTCAGATTCATCATTAATGCCGGTCTGATGAATAATATTGAATTTGTCAATATCGCTCATCAATTCAAGGGCATCCATGAATGCAGTGTTTATACTTGCGGCACCCTGGCTTCCACCTGTGACAAGAAGGGTAAATTTGTCTGGATCAAAATTATTTAAATTCAGGTTATATGCAGATTCAATATTTTCAGTTTTTCTAACAGGGTTTCCCACATAATTCACTTTAGGGTTGTGGGCAAACCCTTTTGTTTCTTTGAACGATGTGAAAATGGTTTTGGCAAATCCTGACAACAGGCGGTTTGTCAACCCGGGGAAGGCGTTTTGCTCCTGGATGGCAGTTGGAATTCTGAAGATCCAGGCTGCCAGTACAATGGCAAAAGATGAAAATCCTCCGACTCCCAGGACAAAATCAGGTTTAAAATTTTTCATGATTACCATGGACTGGATCAGAGAAATAAGGATAATGCTAATGGAGAAGGCTTTGCTGAGAAGGTTGCCGCCTTTAATGGGTTTTGAAAATATAGCTTTGTGGGCATACCCGTATTTTTCAAGGGTTTGGGTCTCAAAGGGTGCAGTGGTGCCAACAAAAAGAATATTCACGTGATGGTTGGCCTGTTCAACCATTGGGGCAAGTATCCGGTCAAGGGCCTGGGAAATGGCAATTCCCGGGAACAGGTGTCCCCCCGTCTTTCCGCCAGCGATGATTATGTTAGGCACTTTTTTCATGATCTTTGGATGCCCCGATATTCATTAAAATTCCCATGGCTGCCATATTTATCACAAGGGAAGTTCCCCCATAACTGATAAAGGGCAGGGTAAGACCTTTTGTTGGCAGAGCCCCTAAAGCAACACCTGTGTTTATGATGACCTGAACCCCGATATAAATGGTAAGTCCAGCAGCTGTGATGGCACCAAAAAGAGTCTTTGAGTTTTTGGCAATCTGGATTCCTTTTAATAATAAAATTAAATACAGGGACAAAATAGTGAATACGCCTATCAACCCTAGTTCTTCCCCGATAATTGAAAAAATAAAATCTGTGTGGGGTTCTGGAAGATAAAGCATTTTCTGCATGCCAAGACCAATGCCTTTTCCAAAAATGCCTCCTGAACCAAATGCCTTTAAAGAATGGGTGATCTGGTACCCCGTATTATAGGGGTCATCCCAGGGGTTTAAAAATGACATAATCCTTTCCAGTCGGTAGTCAACCTTATAAACCCAGAAATAGATGATGGGGATCAGCAAAGGAGCCGGAGAAAGGAGATGGAAGATTTTAACTCCTGCAACAAACATCATTCCCCATGTAATTATCCCTAACACAACAATCGTGCCAAAATCGGGCTGGATAATGATCAAGGAGGCAAACAGAGCAAAAATTAATGCATGGGGAAAAAAACCAATGGAAAATTTTTTTACCATTTCCTTTTTTTTGGAAAGGGAATATCCAAGGAAAAGTATGAGGGCAAGTTTTGCAAATTCTGCCGGTTGAAAGGTAAATCCACCCAGATTCAGCCATCTGTGGGCACCGCCGGCTTTAATATTTAATGTTGGGACGAGTACTGCCACAAGCATTGCAATGGCAGCAAAAAGGATGATATAGGAAATGCTTTTGTAAAGTTTATATGGGAAAGAGGCCGCAACAAACATGACACAAAGGCTGATGCCCAAAAACAGGGCCTGCTTTTTCATATAGTAAAATACAGTGTTATGGCTTTCCATGCTAATGGCGGAACTTGCTGAATAAACCATGATAATACCGATTCCGGAAAGAAGAAGAACAGGGAAAAGAATACTTTTTTCACTGAAAAAGGGATGTATGGTTTTTGTTTGTTGGGCCATCTTATTTATTTCCAATAGCATTTACATGGGCTATAAAGTCATTGCCTCTTTGGGGATAATTTTCATACATGTCAAAACTTGCACAGGCAGGGGATAAAAGTACAATAGCCGGTTCACCGGCGTCATCTTTAAAGGCCTTATTAAAAGCAGTCTGAACAGCTTCTTTCATGGTTTGAACTTCTAAAACCGGGCATATATTTTTAAAGGTATCTTTGATAATTGTCCTGCATTCCCCCATGGCAATAATGGTTTTAACACTCTTTTGAATATCATTGATCAAAAGGGAAAAATCTGTGCCTTTTTCCCTTCCTCCCAAAATCAGGATAATATTTTTTTCAAAGCAGTTAATGGCTCGGATGACCGCATCTGTATTGGTTCCTTTGGAATCATTATAAAAAGAAATTCCGTTGATTGTTTTAACGAATTCCATTCTGTGGGGCAGATTTTTAAAGGTTTCCAATCCCTTTAAAATTTCATTTATATCTGCACCAAGGGCAAGACAGGCAAGAACGGCTGCGGCAATATTTTCTTTGTTGTGAGTGCCTTTAAGTTCTTTGAGTTGATTTGTATTTATCGTATGATCCAGTTCCCGGGTGATAATTTTAATGCTTTTTGAATCGATTTTGGCATTGCAGTTTATCAGGGTGTCTTTGTCTGATGAAAATGTAAAAATTTTGGATTTCAATTTTTGTGACAGCATATCAAATTTTTTAATGGATTCATTAATCACGGCTTTGTCAGAAAGTTTTTGATGGTTGAAAATGCTCCATTTAGAGCTTTCATATTCCTGATAATTTTCATATCGATCCAGATGGTCCTCTGAGATATTTAAGAGAATTCCCACATCTGGCCTGAACTGCCTTGAAATATCCAATTGAAAACTGGATATTTCAGCCACAATAACATCGGTTTTTCCTTTGTTCATCAAGTGATCCACCAAGGGAGTCCCAATGTTTCCCCCAACAAAAGGTGACATACCGCAGGATTTTAAAATATCACCGATTAAAGTGGTGGTGGTGGTTTTGCCATTGGTACCTGTAATGGCGATCACTGGAAGGTTGTTGTATCGGGTGAAAATATCCAGTTCGCCAGTGATGCCAACCCCCAAGTCCAATGCAGTCTTGATAAATTTATTGGTTTTCGGGATTCCAGGACTTGGAACCATAACGCTGGCCTGATTAAAGGTTTTCTGGTCGTGAAAACCAATTTCAGTTTTAATCCCAAGCCCATTGAGTTCTTGTGCAATTTTTGTCTTTGAAGCATCAATATCCGTGGCAATAACAGTCTTGCCCTTGGAACAAAGGAATTTTGCCATGGAAATTCCTGATGCTCCCAGGCCAATGACCAGAAAATATGGTTGTTTTTCTTTTTTCACTTTCATTTACCTTATTTTCAGGGTACTCAAGGATAATAACGCCAGGGTAATGGATATAATCCAGAACCGAATAATCACCTTTGATTCATGCCAGCCTTTAAGTTCAAAATGATGGTGTAAAGGGGCCATTCGAAAAATTCTTTTTCCTTTCGTCAGTTTAAAATAGGACACTTGAATGATAACGGATAAGGCTTCAATGACAAACAGCCCGCCGACAATGACCAAGAGGATTTCCTGTTTTGTTATGATGGCAATGGTTCCCAGAATTCCGCCCAATGGAATAGAGCCTGAATCACCCATAAAAATCTGGGCCGGGTATGCATTAAACCATAGGAACCCTAAACCGGCACCTGCCAGAGTTCCGCAGATTACTGCTATTTCACCGGCAGAGGCAATATGTTTGAGATGAAGATATTCAGCGATCTGGACATGACCTGTAACATAGGCAAAGAACATGTAGGTGACGCTGGCAACGATATATGGGCCTATGGCAAGCCCGTCAAGTCCGTCCGTCAGGTTTACTGCATTTGATGTGCCCACAATGACAAGACAGGCAAAGGGGATGTACCAGATCCCCAGATCCGGGGAGACATCCTTAAAAAATGGAATGGTCAGCGTGGAATTAAAATCAGGACATTTATAGATCAGCCAGCCGATAATCAGGCCAAACAATACCTGGATGAGAAATTTGCCCTTGGCAGTAAATCCCATGTTTCGTTTTTTTATCTGCATGAGATAGTCATCAATAAATCCGATAAATCCAAAAAGGATAAGGGTCAGAAGAAGAATGTTGATATAATGATTGGACAGTTTCCCCCAGATGACGGTGGTCAAGAAAACAGAAAAAAGGATAAGGATTCCGCCCATTGTAGGCGTACCCTGTTTGCCCAGATGAGACTGCGGCCCATCCGTTTGAATTATTTGTCCGATTTGCAACTGAGAAAGTTTTCTGATAACAAAAGGTCCGAAAAGAAAACAAATTAAAAATGCTGTCAGTCCGCCGTAAATCGTTCTGAATGTAATATATCGAAATATATTTAAGAACGAGAAATCAACATGATATGGATATAAAAATTCGTACAGCATCTCTTTTGCCTTTATGTCACCCTTACATTAAATTCGTTTGCATCAACATCTCTTCTGTCCATTCCAGATCGTCTTTCAGGAAGATAGGCAGTGTAATTAAATTTTCTTCTGTCATTAAATAAGCGTTTTTCCTTAGAGTTTTTTAAAATATCCATCATAACCCCTGCACATTGACATTTAATTGTTGTTGAAGTCCCTGTATGACCGTTTCCATGGCCATGCCCCGGGAACCTTTTACAAGAATCCAGGTTTTGGTTTCTACGCTTTCTAAAAGTTTTTCAGTGATCTCATCTTTTGTTCCGTGGAATATATCGTCTATGGAAAAGCCATTTTCGATGGCACCTTCCATGGTGTGTTTTACAAGGCTGCCAAAAACAAATAATTTGCAGATTCCCAGCATAGCAGCCTTCTGTCCGACTTGCCGATGAAGCTGGTCTGATTCAATCCCCAATTCCAGCATATCTCCCAGGACTGCAATACTGTTTTTGCCTTTGCTGACTATATTCAGTGTGTTCAAGGCCTGGCTAACTGAAGCAGGATTTGCATTGTAGGTGTCATCAATAATATGGAAAAAATCTGAAAGCCTGTAGATATTCATCCTGCCTTTTACAGGGTTGAAAGCTTTTATCCCTTTTCTCATACCCTCTGAACAAATTTTAGCAGATCTTGCCGCACAAATTGCGGCAAGGCAGTTGTCAACCATAAAAAGAGCAGGGGAGTTGATGGAAAAGACTATTTCCTCATCTTTAACTCTTGCTGTAAACTGGGTGGAATCGGTCAGAGTTTTAACTTTGGTGGATCGAATATCTGAGCCTGGCCCGGAACCAAAAAAAAGCAGGTTTTGAATCGCTTTTTTTTTTCTGGCTTTTGCTTCAAGTATATGACGTCTTGGGTCATCTGCAAAGAGAATGGCTGTCCCGTTTTCCCTTAGGCCGTCAAATATTTCAGCCTTTGCTTTTGCCACATTATCTACGCTGCCAAGCCCCTCCAGGTGGACACCGGCCGTATTTATCACCATGGCAATATCAGGAAGCGCTATCTGACTCAGTCTTGATATCTCGCCCGGGTGGTTCATGCCCATTTCAACAATGGCCCATTCGTGGGCAGAGGAAAGTTCTAAAAGGGTGAGTGGCAAGCCGATTTCATTATTGAAATTTCCTTTGGTTGCATGGATGTGAAATTGGGTTTTAAAAATTTCTTCAATAATTTTTCTTGTGGTTGTTTTTCCGCTGGAACCTGTAATGGCAAGCAGTTTTACATTTGACCTGCGCCTTTGATATTGGGCAAGCTGTCCTAAGGCCATTAAGGTGTTCTTTGTTTCAAAAATGATCATATTTTTTTGAAACAAAGTTTTTTTTGTATTTTTATCCAGGGTTGTGATAAATCCCTTTGTTGTGATAAACCCTTTTATCCCTTTTTCCATAAGGGGTTTAATAAAGGCGTGGCCGTCAAAGTTTTCTCCTTTAAGGGCGATGAAAATCTGGGTTTCTAAAATTGTCCGTGAGTCTGTTGAGATCCCTGTAAAATTATAATCTTCTTTAATGGTTGAAAAAGCAGGTTCTGTATTCAAAGCCTCTGATAGATCATTGGTTTTCCATGGGATGGGTTTGAACTGGTTTGCAAATTTTTGCGCTGCTTTTGTAAATTCTTCTTTATCATCAAAGTGAATGGTTCCTGCATTGGTAACCTGGTAAGTTTCATGGCCTTTGCCTGCAGCTATAATGATGTCCCCTGGTTTTGAAATAAATATCGCTTTTTTCAGGGCTTTTTTCCGGTCAACTTCAACCAGATAGCCTTTTTTAAAAGGATGTAACAAAAGATCATTTTCAGAAAGTTTGTGAAATCCATCTATCCCTTTAAGAATGTCATTTATAATGGAATCTGGATGTTCCGTTCTGGGGTTATCAGAGGTTATAATTGCAATATGGCTGTGTCTGCATGCCACCTGTCCCATTAATGGCCGTTTTGATCGGTCCCTGTCCCCACCGCATCCAAAAACGGTGATGATTCTTTTGGGGGCTCTTTTTTTTAACGTCATTAAAATGGATTCCAGGGCACCCGGTGTATGGGCATAATCAACAAATAAAAACCGGTCAATGGGGTTGTTAATTTTTTCAAGACGTCCTGGAATGATTACGCAGTCTTCAATTCCTTTTTTAATTTGATGGGAAGGGATACCCAGGGCATGGGCAGCGCCTGTAGCGCACAGGATGTTTTCTAAATTAAAGGTGCCCGTCAATTGTGATGTTAAATTAAATGAAGTATGGGACAGGCAAATGGTCCCTGACAACCCGTGAATATCATCTGTGATATCCTGTGAATAAACAGCGGCAGCATCGGTCGCGTCTGTTTTTTCTTTTGTGCTGACAGCAATGGTTTTATATTCCAGTGACTTTAAAAGGATTTTTCCTTTTGGGTCATCAATATTCAGAACTGCTATGGAGTTCTTTTCCTTGCCTGGCTTAAGACACTGTGTAAAAAATCTTTTTTTACAATTAAAGTACTCTGCCATTCCTTTGTGATAATCCAGGTGATCCTGGGAAAGGTTTGTAAATACTCCCAGGTCAAATTGGCAATAATCCACCCTGTTGAGGTCAAGTCCATGGGAAGAGACTTCCATGATGACATGGGTCACCCCTGAATTTTTCATTTTATAAAGGGTTTTTTGAAGATCAATGGAATCAGGTGTGGTTACGGGATTGCCAAAAACCTGATGGTTATACCGGATGTTGATAGTTCCAATGACACCCGTTGAAAATCCACAGGTTTTAAAAATACTTTCAAGCAGCCATGTGGTGGTTGTTTTTCCATTGGTTCCTGTGATGCCGACAAGGGTCATATCCTTTGATGGATTGCCATAAAAATTGGCTGCGATGGAGGCCATGGAAAGTCTTGAGTTTTCAACCAGAATGACATTTTCCAGGTTTTTCGGATTGTTTTGGGCTATAACGGCTATGGCCCCGTTTTCAAAGGCCTGGTCAATATAATCGTGTCCGTCAACTATAAACCCTTTAACAGCAATGAACAGACCCCCTGGCTGGATATTCCTGGAGTTTGAAGCAATAGAGGTAATGTCAGGATCATAGGTTATCCCTGATTTTGAACACTCTTTTATTAGTTCAGACAGCTTCAATTTTTTCCTCCGGGCGATAATAAGACAACCATATGTTTATTGTTTTCAGGGGGGTATATTTAAATAATTAAATGATTCAGCCATGATTGTTTTAAAAGCAGGCGCTGCCACATCTCCGCCATAATATTGTTTTCTGGGTTCATCAATGGCCACAAGAATTGCAAGTTCAGGATGGTTCTCTGGTGCAAATCCTGCAAAAATTGAGACATAGTTGTCTTTTGAATAGCCTTTTTCGTTTTTCAAGGCTTTTTGAGCGGTTCCTGTTTTTCCACAAACGGTATATCCAGCCATTGCTGCTTTTTTACCTGTGCCGTCGTTTTCTACGACAAAACGCATCATCCGTTTAACGTGCCGGGCACTTTTCGAGGAGATGGCCTGCCGGATTTTTTCCGGATGATATACTTCTAAGTCTTCCCCGTTGCTGGAAATAATTTTTTTTATCAACAAGGGCTTCATAAGAACGCCATTATTTGCAATTGCGCTGATACCACTGATAAGTTGTATGGCAGAAACAGAAACGCCCTGGCCAAAAGAGATGGCGCTGGCATCAATTTTAGACCATTTTTGATAGGGGCTCAAGCTGCCCGATGTTTCTCCGGGGCACTCAATCTGGGTTTTGTTTCCAAACCCAAAGGCAGCCAGATAATTGTGCAAGGCCTTATCCCCAATGGTTTCTCCAATTTTTGTGACTCCAATATTGCTTGAAAATTTGATAATCTGATTTATGGAAAGCCAATCATAGGGATGGGTGTCATGAATGGTAAATGTTCCAATTTGATAAGTGCCTTTTTCACAATAAAAGATGGATTTGGGACCAAACCCATTTTCCAGTGCTGCTGCTGCAGTAAAGACCTTCATGGCAGATCCAGGCTCAAATGCATCTGTGACGGCACGGTTTCTAAAGGCGATATTGTTATATCTTTTGAAATTGTTTGGATTGAATTGAGGAAAATGAGCAATGGAAAGCAATTCTCCGGTTTTAGGCCTCATCACCAGGGCTATTCCTGATTTTGCCTGGTGGGCCTCCACGGTTTTTTCAAGTATTTGCTCACTTAAAAATTGAATTTTTTTGTCCAGGGTCAGTACAATGGACTTTCCTTTCAGTCCAGCTCTTTTTTCCTTGCCCAGCTCGAGTATCCCTCCATTCCCATCTTTTTTAACCCTTATTTTTAAGGAACTTCCTTCCAGAACAGAATTGTATTTATACTCAAGGCCTTCAAGACCTGAATTATCTGTGCCGGTAAATCCGAGGACTTGTGCTGAAAGGTTTCTGTTGGGGTAAAATCTTTTAGAATCATTTTCAAAATAAATACCCTCCAGGTTCAATCCTTTGATTTGTTCAGCCTGATCTGGAGGAATGCTTTTGGCCACGCAAGCGAACATGCGCTGTGATGAAAGTGTGTTTTGAAGTTTTTTTTGGTTAATCCCCAGTATTTTTGAAAGTTTTTTAGCAGCAGACCCGGGATTTTTTATCTTTGAAGGATTGGCAGTGATGGATATGGCATCAATGCTGGTGGCAAGTTCATTCATGTTTCTATCAAAAATCTGCCCTCTTTCCCCTTTTACTGTGATTTTTCTGGAATACCCGTTTTCAGCTTTTTTGGCCAGGTCTTTGGCTTTGAAAATTTGAATGTCAAAGGATTTTGCTCCCAGAAGAAAGATTGATACGACAATCAAAATCTGAATGACAATGATTCTTTGTTTTATCCTGTTGTTAAAATTTTTTGACATTAACCGTTTTCCCCTGAAAGATAAATGGTTTGCTCCAATGTATCTGTGGAAAGATTCAACTGGGTTTTTGCAATGCGGGTAATCCGGTCATCTGATTTCAGGCGATCTCTTTCAAGGCACAGAGCCTTGTTATAAGAGGTTTTTTTTATATGCGCGGTCTGTGTTTTGGACACCCTTAAAATGGTCTGGGTGGATTCAGTCCTGACCCAGGTATAAACCAGAAGTTCACAAAAAATCAGGCAGATTATGACAAGCCAGAGAAATCCTATTTCTTGTGGCTGTACTTTTTTTTGGGATATGTCATTTTTAATCGTCATAGGCTAAACTTTTTGAGCCACCCTTAATTTTGAGCTTCTTGACATGGGGTTGAGTGCTATTTCTTCTTTTGTGGGAACCAATGGTTTTCTGAAAATTGATTTCATCTGTGGGACAAACCCGCACAAACAGATCGGCAGAGTTTTTGGACAGGTACACCCTTCTTCAAATTTGCGTAAAGCCTGTTTCACGATTCGGTCTTCAAGGGAATGAAAAGAAATAACACAAAGCCGCCCTCCTTTTAAAAGAAGGGAAGGCACGATTTCCATAAAGGTTTCAAGTCGTTCAAGCTCCCTGTTTACAGCAATTCTTAACGCTTGAAAGACTCTAGTTGCCGGATGAATGCGTTGACTATATACAAATTTTGCAGGAATAGCTTTTGTGATAATTTGTGCAAGTTCTGAACTGGTATGAATGGGTGTATCCTTTCTTGTTTCCACTATCCTCTTTGCAATCCGCCGTGAGAACTTTTCTTCACCGAATTTAAAGAAAATATTTATCAGCTCATCCTCCTGGAATGAATTGATAATTTCAAAGGCTGTCAGATCGTTTCGAATATCCATTCGCATATCCAATGGTTCATTCTTGTTAAAACTAAATCCGCGGTTGCCGTTTTTCAATTGGTTGAGTGAAAAGCCCAGGTCAAGGAGTATGGAGTTTACCCCTTTTATTCCGTTCGCGTTCAGAATCTCCGGAAGATCGGAAAAATTGTTATGGAACAATCGCACATTTTCTTTAAAGGGCTGTAAAGTTTTTTCAGCATGGGTAATGGCATCCAGATCCTGGTCAATGCCGATGAGCAACCCGTCAGGAAGGATGGCCTTGATGGTTGCAAAAGCGTGACCTGCTCCCCCCAGAGTACAATCCACACTGATGTTTCCGGGTTTAAGGTTCTGGTGCTCATGCACCTCTTGAGACATTACAGACGTATGCTCAAATCCCATTGCTTACAACCCTAGAGAAGCGATTTCCTCTCTTATTTCTTCTTTTTTAAGTTTTTGCTCCATTTTTTTGTTGATCATGTCCCATTGATCCCGGGCCCAGATCTCGAAACGATCCAGGTTGCCCACAAGAACAATATCTTTTTCAAGATTTGCATATTCTCTTAAACTTTTAGGGAGCAGAATCCGGTCCTGCTTGTCACACAAGCATTCGCAGGAGTTGCCCAGGAAAAATCTTCTAAACTCTCCCATGGCATTGGTCTTTGCCGATAAAATTTTGGTTTCAACCTTTTCCCATTCACTAAAAGTATAAGCGTATAGACAATCATCCTTGTTTGAGACCATGACCCCATAGACTTTATCTGCCTTCAAGATATTCTTGAACCTTGAGGGGATAATAACCCTGCCTTTGGCATCAATTGTATGAAAGGAGCTTGATCGAAACACTTATTTAAGCCTTAGTTAAATAGTTTAACTCATCCACTTTCCACCACCTTGATACACATTTATATGAAAAATAAAGGTTAAGTCAAGAGAAAAAAATCATTTTTTGCAAAAAATATTTAGATATGGCAATGGATAGATAGATTTTATGGGTAGGTTAAAAAAATGGAGAAAAGTGGAGTTATTTTTTAGAGTGCGCTGGAAATTGTCTGCCGGGTGGATTCTATAACCTTGTCAAGATTGTCCATGTGGTGATTTAAAATATGAATGGGGGGATGGACAATGATTTCAATGATACCCGGTGTAAGATCAAGGGTGTCGGGAGGAAGAATCTGAAAGGAATTTTTAATGGTGACCGGCAATATAGGCAGATCTATCTCCTGGGCAAATCTGAATGCACCTTTCTTAAAGGGCATTACTTTTCTATCCCGGCTTCTTGCCCCTTCTGCAAAAAAGAGAACACA
>CAYWGN010000013.1:0-11406 GCA_964457495.1 uncultured Desulfobacula sp. | reverse complement strand
AGGGCATTACTTTTCTATCCCGGCTTCTTGCCCCTTCTGCAAAAAAGAGAACACATCCTTTTTGGGACAATCTTTTTTTAGCGTCTTCAATTGATTTTATGGCGGCATCATGATTGGATCGGTCAACATAGATACAGCCTAACTGATGGGCCGCATATCCGAAAATGGGGATCTTCTTTAGTTCATTTTTCATTATCCATTTAATATTCAAGCCAAGATGGCCGTGAAGCGCAGGAATGTCTGCCATGCTCTGGTGGTTGGCTACAATCACATAGGATTTGTTCTTGCTGTAGTTTTCTTGGCCTTTAATGACAACATTCACAGGAGCAATGGCGCAGCAGAGTCTTGACCATAAGACAGCCATAATATTAACGGCATCCTGTTTCAATAAGAGTCCCGTAAAAATGCATATCAACCCCATGACCATTGTATTAATGAAAAGAAAAGGAATGACAACAATCCATTTATAAGGTTGATATGCTATTTTTAAAAAGGGGCTCAATTGTCGGTTTTTTCTTCCTTTGTTATGCCAAGAAGGGTTTCAATATTGGATACAATTTCTTTGCCATTGAATTGACTGAGTTCAAATGCATTCTCATTCATTGAAGAAATTCCGATTAAATTGTCTTGTGTGTCTATTTTAAAAAGTGTTAAATCGATATCATCTTTACTTTTAAATCTTAACTTACATAATGGTTTTTCTTTTTCAAGTTTATTTTTGGTGTCATCATCCAAATATTTTTCACATTTTAGAAATGAAACAGAGGACAAAAGAGTTGATACCGTTTCTTTATCAACAGATGCCCCATCATCAGAGTGCCAGGTTATGGAAGTCTTTTCTTTTCCCTTTTCCCCCTCTTTTGAAACAATTGTTTTGGATATCCCCTCTTTTTCAATGGAAATTTGATTTATGGAATCTTCCTTAAATTCCAAAACTTTTTTATCCCTGAAATCTTCAAGGGTTTTATCAAAACTGGACCTGAAACTGCCATTGGCATGATAGATATTTTTATCAGATGCCAACCTTACAAAGGTATGATTAAAACTTGGCGCTGTTTTGCCTATTGTAAATTCAAAAACTATCTTTTGTCCGGCCATGGCTTTAACCTGGATTACATTTTCATCATCCAGTTCATATCGTTTTAAATCCTCTTTTTCAGACACCAGGGCAGACAATTTCAACGTATTTAATGTATCCAGCATGTTTTCAACAGATGATGAATCCGCAGGATATTCTTTGTCAGTCACTACCCAGGTCCCTTGTTTTTTCATAAATTCTATAGGGCTTTGTTTTTTGGCTATAACCAATCCCGTGATGTTGGAGATGTCGATTTTTGTAATGGTTGGCAGCACATAATTATTCTTGTTTTCTTTATGAAACAAAAGGTATGCCCCCAATATCAAAATTAGTGCGACCAGTATCAGGTATTCTTTTTTCATAAATTCATTCCTCTTATGCTTTAAAACGGTTGGCGATTTTCTTTTTTCGGGATGTTCTTTTGGCAAGGACACCAAGTCCGAACAGGATAACCAGAATGGGAAGCGCAATAATATTAAAGGTTTTTATAATACCTCTGCCAAAGGCTGTGGTATTGGCAATGGGATTTAATGTCTGCTGTTTGCTTCTTAACCGGGCTATTTTATCTTCCCCATTGAGATGGTCAATGACGTTTAAAATAAAAGTGGCATTGCTTGATCTGCCTTCCGCGTCCAGCATATTGTCCTCAAGCATCTGGGAGCATGGAAGAACAAACAATTTGGCGGGTTTGGATGTTTCTAGGAATGTATTTCTGGCAGTAAAGCCTTCAAGCTTATTTTTTTCATTTTGGTTTTTGCCATCCTCTTCTTTCATATCTTTTTCTCCCCATTCTTTTTCAGGGATGGTTTTGCCTTTAAAGAAACTGGTGAAGGTTCCTTCAAGGAGATAGGCAAGATCATAGGATTTCATTTCATCTTTTTCTTTGGGCGGGGTGATAAACATGGGGTTTAAATTGATCATTTCTTCCATGAGCCAGGATTCATCGGACGAAGATAAGAGTTTTGTTGCCGTAATCTTGTCAGGATCAATATTTTTTTGCACCAGCTCAAGGGGAGAAATCAGCATGGCAACGAGCCCCTTGATATTATCCATGAACCCAGGTGTATTGTTGATGGTTTTCTCTTTTAACATGGGGGCAAAATAAATCTTTTGTTCGCCCCCGCCCATATTTTGCGGGGCCTGATGCGTATAGGATTGTTTGTCTAAAACATAGGCTTTTTTTATGTTTATGCCATAATGGGTTAATAGTTTTTCAAGACCCGTATCAATGGGTTCATATCGAGGGGGCATGCCCATTTGGCCTTGCTGCGGCATGATTTCATTAAATGAATCCGAGAAAAAAGCAAGGTTTGTCCCCTTCATCAAGGCCTGGTCTATCTGGAATAATTCATAATCTGAGAATTTTTCGGTGGGTCTTGCAATCATCAGGCAGTTTAACCCATCAGGAATGGCACCCTCTTTTAAATCAATGGGTTTGATGGAATACCGGGAAGATACAAGCGCGTTAAATGCCTGTAGGCCACCACCCGGTTTTCCCTGCATCATGGCCATTCTGTCCGGCATAAGGGAATGGGTGCCGTGACCTGAGAGAAACCCGATATCCTTATTAATACCGATGAGTTTTTCCACAATAGAGTTGATTTCTTCTTCCAAAGCATTGGGGTCTGCCATTTGGTAGGTGGTACCAATGATGGGAAGTTCCATGGCAGAGATCAGGGGCAGTGTTGTTGTCTGGTTTTTAAATTCAATGACAAGACCGGCGGCGCCTATTCCTGGCAAAATGTTTTTTTCCGGGATGCCAGGCCAGGAAAGTGCCATTAAATCGTATTTTTTACTAAGGGTATCAAGCTTGTTTTTATCAGAAATATCGATATGCTTAAAGTCGAGAATGCCAAGGCTTTTGCTATTGAGGTTTTCAATGGTATCAGCGACGGCTTTTCCCAGCATTGGAAGTTGCTTGAGATTAATCAGGGGGGCGATGGTGTTAAGAGAAGAGGATAAATACATGGTGATATTGACGTGTTCATTCAGCCTTAACAATGCGCTCACTTTGTTGTTCATCTTCTGGATAGCTGTTGTCAACTTGTATTCAAGACCATTTGTGGAGGTGATGGCTTCAATTTTTTCCATCAGATCTCCGTGAAGAATGACCAGTCCCATATAAGCATTTTTAAATTTGACCTCATCGTTTTCCATGATTCTGATCTGGACGGGCTGTATGCCGTAATCTTTTGCCATATCACGGTTTTCATCGGATTTTTGGGTCAGCGCGCCGTCTTCCTGTGTTACATTATAAAAGGTATAATTAAAATATTTTTTGCCCTTTGCCGCGTATTCTTCCAAAAGGTCTTTTAGATATCGTTCTGTATTGTTATGGGGTGCTGGAAGATCCTTTGAGAAAAAGACTTTTATGCTCAAGGGTTCTGACAGGGTTGCCACAACATCCTGGCTTGCCGATGATAAAGAATAGATTTTATCCCGTGTCAGGTCTGCCCTGAAAAACAGGGTAATCCCGACAATGTTTATCAAACCAATGACGACAACATACAAAACAAATTTCAAATATTTTTCTTTTATTGAAAAGTTACCCATTGTTTCTCCTTAGTTTTTCTCATGCATGACAATATAGGTTGAAAAAATGAAAATAAAGATCACACTCACAAAGTAAAGAATATCCCTGGAATCGATAATGCCTCTGGAAATATTAGTGAAGTGGGAGCTTGCACCAATGTATTCTATGAAGGATATAACTTTTGATGGCATGAAAAATAAGAGCTTGTCAAGAATAGTTAAAGTGAAGCAAAGCGAGGAGCCAACGATGAAGGCAATGATCTGATTTCGTGTCAGAGACGAGGCAAACAATCCAATGGAACAATAGGCTGCAGCAAGAAAGATCGCCCCTATATACCCGCCTATCACGGGTCCTGGATCAACCTCACCAATAAAGGAGATAAAAATTGGATAGGCCAGGGTTGGAGCCAGCATGGAAGCGGTAAACAATGTGGCGGCAAAAAATTTACCCAGGGCAATATCCGTAAAAGATACGGGCATGGTTAAAAGGGTTTCATAGGAACCCACATTTTTTTCTTCGGAAAAAAGCCGCATGGTGATGGCGGGGATGATAAAGGAAAAAGTGATGGGCAGAAGCGAGAAAAAATCTCTTAAATCAGCCCGGCCAAAAATAAAAAAAGTGGAAAAGAAAAACCATCCTGTTACAATCAGGAATAAGGATATTACGATATAGGCAATGGGTGATATGAAATAATCTTTGAATTCTTTAATGGCAATGGTTTTTATCTGTTTCATGATTGTTATGCTACCTCCCTTGTCAATTCCCGGAATATTTTTTCAAGGGTCTGGGATTCTTTTATAAGTTGTACCATTATCCAGTCAGTCTCTTTTATTTTAAGGTATATGTCTGTCCTGAAATCATGATCCTTTGATAGATCATCTGAATTGGTGATTTCAAAAGACACAAGATCTTTTTCAACGGGATCAACATTTTTAACATCAAGGTTGGAATGAATACTTTTTAACAGAGAGGTGGCATCCTCTTTTAAAGCCCCTTTAAGGGACAGTTTGATCAAAGAATTTTGCTCGGCCCCCAGTTTAAGATTGGCAGTTGTATCATCGGCAACCATTTTCCCGTTATGCATAATGACAATTCTATCGCAGGTTGCCTCGGCTTCACTCAAAATATGAGTGGAGAAGATAATGGTTTTTTCTTTGCCAATGGTTTTAATGATATCCCTTATTTCAGCAATCTGGTTCGGATCCAGGCCGGAAGTGGGTTCGTCCAGAATTAAAATTTCAGGATCAGTCATCATGGCATGGGCAAGGCCAACCCTTTGTTTCAATCCCTTTGAAAGATCGGCAATGGGTTTATCCATAATGGAGGAAAGCCCGCAAATATCTGATAATTGAAGGAATCTGTCATACCGCTTTTCCTTGTCATCAATCCCCTTTATTTTAGCCACGTACTCAAGATAGTCATAGACCAGCATGTTGTGGTATAGGGGAGCGGATTCAGGCAGGTATCCAATAAGGGATTTTATCTGGATGGCATCTTTGGGCATTTGCAATCCTTTTATTGTTATTGTGCCTGAATTGGGTCTGAAATACCCGGTTAGCATTCTTAATGTTGTTGTTTTGCCCGCACCGTTTGGACCCAGAAGACCTAATATTTCACCTTTCCGGATCATCATGCTGATATTGTTGACAGCACAGAAGCCTTTATAATTTTTGGTTAGGTTTTGAACTTCAATCAACGTTTTCTCCTTAATTAATGTTGTTGAGATTTGATGGGGTTAGATTTTATTCGCACCCTCAGTCTCACATTTTATTATTAAAAATTTTCTAAAACTTTGCTTTTTTTAATAAAATCAGATAGCTCTGTTTCCCGCTTCTGGCAGTCCAGTATTGCTTTTCCAATCCGCCTGCAAAAGGGATCATCTTTGCCCAGAATTTTTATGGCTTTTTTGTAGAGTAATTTTCCCTGGTAGAAGTGGTCAATAATTTCCTTTTGCAGGATTTTTCGTTCTTTGTGCTTTTCTTTTTCAGCATAGATAATGGATTCAAGTTTTTTGATCGAATATTCAACAAGGGCATCTCGGGGGGTTCCATACGCCAGGGAAATAGCGCCAAGGGATTCAATGGTTTTGCGGCTTAATACAAAGGTTTTCTGTTTTCTGGGAATTTTTTTAAATTGCCTGAGCTGAATGGTTTTTGCAAGGCTGCCCAAAGCATCGGAGTCTTCGATAATATGATCAAAAAGAGATTTTTGTTTTATCCCCATGTGAATAGCGACAAGCCCGATGGAATCAATGGCTTTCTGGGAAATCTTAAATGTCGCCCGGACAGATTGCTTTCCCCTGAGTTCAAACAGGGTTGATCCGGGTAATTGATCCTCTATTTTTGACATAATAGTCTCCTTTTTGGATCTGGTATTATTAATCCATCTTATTCAAAATAGTAATGAATATATATTATGACTCGAATTTTATATATTAAAACAATCTGATGATCAATGGAAAATTTTAAAGATGACTGAAAGATAATCTTTAGGTTATAGCAAGGCAAGACCCAAAGACAGGATAATACTACCGCTGAGAAAGTGAATTTCCCTGCCCGATGGTTCAAATTCAGTGTCAGTCCTGTCATCGCTATAACATCTTGATTCCATGGCAAGAACAAGAGAGTCTGCAGACAAAAAGGTTTTTTTTAACAAAGGAAAAACAAGACGAATGATTTTTTTTACAGGATTTTTTTGAAGATCAGCACATCGTGCCTTCTGGGCCTCTGATATCTCGCGGGCCTGGTTCAGGATAACCGGCATAAAACTTAAGGCCAGGCTGATCATGATGGCCACCCGTTTTTCCGGAACAAATGGCACAGGCTTTAAAAACCATTGGACAGCATTTTTTACAGAAGATGGTTTGGTGGTGGAAGAAAAAACCACTCCTGTTATCATCACTAAAAAAAATTTAAATGCAACTAAAACTCCTTCCATAAGTCCTTGTTCCGTTATGGACAATCCATAAAAAGAAAAAAGAATATCCCCTTTCATAGTAAGTGCCCGGGCAATAAAAATAAAAAAAAGGAAGAGTATAAAATATTTAATATGGTTCAACGTTGAAAGAATGTTAAGACCGGCGTTGTTAAAGAAAAAAAATAAAATCAAACCATAAAAAAAACAGGCCAGAAAATGTGCCGGTAACATGGACATGCTTAAAAGGCATATGATGAAGAATTTACATCTTGCATCAAGCAGATGCAGTATGGATTCGCCTTGCCTGTAATTGAACGGCGTTACTTGCGCCATGGTTGAATCCCCAGTCCAAATTTAGAAGTGATTGGCTCCTTGACCCCATAGGACTCCAAAAGCCTTACTATATCAGCAGGCACCCCATCTTCTTTAATATGGCCTTGTTCCATAATGATGATTCGGGTTGCATCATAAATAACCGTCTCAACATCATGGGTTGCAATAATAATGGTGTGGCCGGATTGGTTCAAATCAATGATCGTTGTGAGAACCTGGATGGTTCCGGGATAATCCAGATTGGAAAAGGGCTCATCAAATACAATCACCTGGGGATCCATCACCAGAATCCCGGCAATGGTAAGCTTGCGTTTTTCACCCCCTGAAAGGCTATGTGGATTTCGGTCTTTTAAATGCAAAAGGCTTAAATCTTCAAGGACCTGTGTGACCTTTTCATTGATTTGAGTACGTTTAATTTTTAAGTTTTCAAGGCCAAATGCCACTTCATCAAACACGGTGTCACCAACAATCTGCGTATCTGCATCCTGGAATACCATGCCGATGGTTCTCCTTATTTGAACAAGGTGTTTTTTAACATCTTGCCCATTTACAATAAGATGACCAGAATCAGGCAATAAAAGTCCGTTTAAATGCCTTAAAAAGGTGGTTTTTCCAGACCCATTTTTCCCGGCCAGAATGATAAATTCGCCTTTAAATATGGATAAGGATATGTTTTTAATTCCCCTGTAGCCATCGTCAAAGGTATGGCTGATATTATTTATATCGATAATTTTTTTCATGATGGTTGATTTATGGGTCAAGTTTATAATTTGATGACAGGCCTTAAGGTCTTTGCAATAAATGCCGCCGCAATAATTTTAAGGACATCTCCTATCAAGAACGGATACATACCGACAGCAAGTGCTTTTTCATATGTCATTGAGGTCACTATTTTGAGCCATGGAACCCCTGCAACATAAACGATCAAAGAGCCAATCAGCATGGCGATAATATCTGAAGACATTCGTTTGCCCAGACCCTTTGAAATACTGGCTGTGACAAAAACGGCTGGAAGATATCCCAGAAGGTAACCACCCGTGGGTCCAAACAATTTGCCGATACCCGATGTTCCCCCGGCAAATACAGGCAGGCCTGCAAAACCAATTAAAAGATAAATAGCCACACAGGTAAGCCCCCATACAGGGCCTAAAAGAACCCCTGCCAGAAGAACGAACATGTTCTGGAGAACAATGGGAACCGGACCGATGGGAATGACAAGAAAAGCACCAATGGCAATAAAGGCAACAAATAAAGAGGTATACACTGTCATTTTAAGCTGGTTTGAATTGTTCATCTTTATTTTCCCTTAGGTATGAAAACAATCTCCATAAATAATTTTTTTTGTTTCGCCTGTTTTGTCTTCAATTATGAGAGCACCGGTCTCATCTACATCAACGGCAAGTCCTTCATGAAAATCTGTCAATGTTTCAATCCTGACCGGGCTGCCAATTGTGGAAGTCTGTTCTTTCCACTGCCCCATAATCCGAGGGTAATCTATTTTTTGAATCTGGTTTGTAAAGTCATGCAGAAAGGTTTCCAGGATTAATCTTCGGGATACGCTTTTATGTAATACATCCTTTAACGAAATGGCTTTGGGTTCATTTTTTTGAGGCTGGTTATTTACATTGATACCGATTCCGATATTAATAAATTCAACCATATCCCCCCGGGTTTCCATTTCAGAAAGAAGGCCGGCAAGCTTTTTGCCATCCAATAAAAGGTCATTGGGCCATTTGACACTGACATTTACATCAAATAACCCTTTTAAAGATCTTGAAAGACTTAAGGAGGCTGCAAAATTATAAATATAGGCAAGTGGCGGAGGGGTATTTGGCTTTAAAATCAGGGTAAACCATAACCCGCCTTTTGATGAAAACCATTTTCTATTCAACCTTCCCCTGCCAGTGGTCTGGTTTTCAGCAATAACGACACTTAAATGGGGGGCATCATTTTTTGCCAGAAACTTTGCCTTATCCATGGTTGTTTCAAGTTCCTGGAAATGGAAAATTTTATTTTGAAACTCTTTTTTAAAACAAAAGGGCAGCAAAAGATCATCATGGTTTAACAACCCATATCCCTTTGGCCGTGATTCAACATCAACCCCGCTTCCTTTTAATACTTTGATGTGTTTCCACACAGCCACCCTGGAAATATTTAAGACATCGCTTAATTTGACACCGGAAACAGTTTCTCCCTTGGCCAGATAAAGGGTTTTTAATATTTCTTCTTTAATATTTTTCTTTTCGTTAACCATATTTAGACGACATAGTTAACAAAATCAAAATTTAAGATCAAGGGATAAATCAAATATAGTTTGGCAAAAAAATGAAAAATTGCAGTTAAAGTTAGACTCTGATGTCGCCCAGTTATGTGTATGATGTAAAAATTTTAATGGAGGTTATTGTCTCTGTTACAGTAACTCTCCAATTATGTAGCGAGTTTATTTTGTTGCGTGATTTTTTTCCAATAAAGCTAAATTTATATTTGATCGGCTTGATCCTTTTCACTCCACATATAATCGAATATCTCTTTACAATAAATATTAATCTTGATACTGCGTTGTTAATCAGAATTTTAACATTACAGATCGGTAATCATAAAATTATGAAATGTAGACCTACTATTGCGAAAACTTTAATTCAAAATTCAAAATTCACTATCTTCACCAGTATTGAAATTCATAATAAATCTATTTTCTCAATAGATACGAAGTTGTCGTTTTATTATTCATTAATGCATGGGAATTATTAAGGCATATATATACAATTATCAAAAAAAATTAGATTATTTGAAAAAATATGGATAGACGTAGCACTTATTCTCTTAAGAAAAAAGAAAGACTTTTTTATAGTATCAGGTTTTTTTTTAGTTAACGCTCTATGATTGACAGATTATTTTCAGGAGGATTTTTCTTATGAAAAAGTATTTTTTTATGTGTTTATGCCTTCAAATTATTTTTACCAGTTCTGCTGTCGCTTCTTTTGGACGTCCCAATGTAGCTCTGGGCGGTAGTATAATTTCAAGTTCGCCGGCTGTTCTGGGCAGTGCGGAATATATCAATGACGGACTCGTTTCAACTATGCTATACAGTTATCAGCAATCCGGAGGTCTGTATTATTGTAGATTCGTACTGGATTTAAGCAAATTGTATTCAATTGATAAAATAGATCTGTTTATTGCCCAAACCCGTGGATTCACAATCCATGTTTCCACTGACAATGAAAACTGGACACTTGCAGAAACAAGAGAATGGGCCGGCACCTCAGGAACGGCCATTTCAATACCGTTTGCAGTACCGATTACAGGACGGTACATAAAGTATTATGGATGGGCTAACTGGAACCAGTATGTTGGTGTGAATGAAATAGCTGTTTATGAGAATGGATCTGTCCCTGTTTCATCTCCGGCTGGATCTTTGGGAACAAATAATATCGCAGCCATGAAACAAATAGCACACGTTTTAGGTACCTCAGAAACCAACTCTCCACCCGCCCATTGCCTGGACAGTGACGTGGGAACATCGTGGATATCCACAGAATATGGTGATGACGACCAGACAGGAAAAAATACGTATACTGGTGGTATTGTAATAGACTTGGGAGAAGAAAAAACGATTGGTAAAATTTTTCTCAAAACAAATGCATATCATTCAATTGTTATTTCCTTTCCGGTTGATCCCGTTGATTTCTGGGGAGAAAAATGGTTATTCCGCTCTACCCCAGATCTGTTTGCAACAGATATCACAGGTTCGGGAGAAGTTACCTTTGATATTAAAGGCCTGGTTATGTCCCGGTATGTGGCGGTTTATGTCCAGACATTTCAGGTGATCGATATAAAACCGGATATTTCTGAAATAGAGATCTATGAGTGGACTGAAAATATTAACAACTGCACAGACTCTGATGGTGACGGTGTCAGTGATTTACTGGATACATGCCCTGGAACCCCGTCAGGTTCTCCGGTTTATTCAAATGGCTGTCCTTCAATAAAAGGTGACTTTAACAATAATAAAAAATTGGATATGGGAGATGTAATGGGTATCCTTAAATCATTATCGTCAAAAGCAGATACGCAATAAGACTGATGGGCCAAGAGCGTTATTGAATTTTCAGTTTGAAGGAAAATGGGAAAATCATTTGAAATAGGCTTATGGAGCCAATCCGATACTGGCATAGTATGTTATACCAGTATCGGACTTATTGAATTCGTTTGATCATTTTTATATATAAAAACATCCGGCTCATAAATGCCTTTCATTCAACCTTATACCAAGTAAAAGTTTCTATATTTATAGCCTGAACGATATTGACCAGGTAATTTATCCTATCTCAAAGTTGCTGAATCTCATAATCATTAAGAATACCAAATATAGTCTCAAGTGTTTTAAAATGAAAAAATCAGATCTTTGAGGCGACCACTATGTCATAAATTCAAATTACACTATATGAGCTATGTTCACTGTAATAGACCATTCTTTTGTATTATTTTTTATAATATATTCATCGTAATTTAACAGATTTTGGGAAATTATTTTCCATATTGTATT
>CAYWGN010000012.1:0-44863 GCA_964457495.1 uncultured Desulfobacula sp. | reverse complement strand
TCCCTGCTGTCCGTTTTTGTGCTGGTTAACCCGGATGCCACTGGTATTGAACAGATTGTCAAAGGCCTGACACACATCGGGAAATGGGGATTTGGTAAGGATGCTGCAACGGGGATGGGGCGATTTGATGTCCAGGAAGCAGTGCCTTTGCCTTTGCCGGATTTTTCACATGCTGATGCCTTATATACACTGGCCCCATGTGTGCCGGAAAAAAATACTTTCCGTGAAAAGTCTTTCACGCCCTTTGTGCGGTTCGGCAAACACGGAGATATGCTGGCCAGAGACAAAAATCCGTTCAAGAATCCCGTGATCATGGCAGATGAAGGGGCAGTATTGATCCCTGAAAATAAAACTTACGATCGTCCTTATGTGGGCCGGGCTGTATGCCATGTCTCCAAGGCCATGCCGGAAACGATTGTCCAGGGATACGCGCCAGTGCTGCCGATAAATCTGGGAGGGGGAAAATGAAAAAAACCTTTAAGTGCATTATAAAAACAGCATCACCCATACATATTGGATGCGATGAAGTTTACGAACCCACAGGTTTTGGTGTTGAGGAGGAAAATAATTGTATTGTTCAATTTGAATTTTCTGAATTAATCACCGCGCTTGGCGATCAGGAAAGGGAAAGGTTATCCAGTATCTGTTGCCAGGGAGACCTGCCATCCATACTGAAATTGTACAAATTTTTTCAGGGAAGAAAGGTTAATGGTCGGAAAATCAGCGTGACTGATGATTTTGTGGCCCATTACAGGGATACGTTAAAAATGCCAGAGAATGATTCTCGAAAAATTCAAAACGAACTCAACAAGTTTATTGTGGAAAGAACTGCATTCCGGACCTGGGATAGCAGGGCCTATCTTCCCGGATCTTCCATAAAAGGAGCCTTGAGAACAGGATATTTGAACCATATTTGCAACGGGCAAAAGGTTAATACCAGACAGGCAAAAGATCTTGAACAAAAAATGATGGGTTACAAAAGCATTGATGAGGACCCGTTTGCTTTGGTAAAGGTTTCTGATTTCCAGCCCGTGGGAGATGTTAAAACAAAAATCGTCTATGCTGTAAACAAAAAAAAGAAAATATCAGATAAAGAGGCACAAGGACCTTATCAGATTCTGGAGGTCATCGAGCCTGGTTCCATGTTTACGGGGGAGATTTCCGTCCTTGATGCGCACCCGAAAAGTCCTATCAACAGACCAGTGGAACTGGAGACACTCCTGATCGGAGCAAATAGATTCTTTATTAATGAACATGTTAGGGAAAATGAACAATTATCAATTGTTAATATTCATACAGAAAAAATACAGGGGCATGGTGGGGAGAGGATGTTATGCAGGATTGGCCGCCATTCAGGGGCAGAGTCGGTTACAATAGCTGGAAACCGAAGCATAAAAATTATGCTTGGCCAGGGAAAGTCAATTTTGCAAGATCATTCCACAACATTCTGGCTTGCATCACCCAGCAAAACGGCAAAAAATTCATCCGGGCTTACGCCATTTGGGTGGACATGTATTCAAGCCTTATCGTCAGATCATGAACAAGAAATCAAACGTCTGGAAAAAGAATATCAACAAGCTTTAGCAATAATAGAGCAAAATACGGCAAAAGCAGCCGCACAATTGTTACAAAAAGAGGCAGAAATCCAGAAAAAAATAGCAGAAGAGCAGGCAAAGATTGAACAGGAGAAAATTAAAGCCGCTCAAAAACAGGCTGAACTTGAGGCTATGAAACCAGAAGATCGGGAACTCTCTGAAATTTTTGATTCTGGTAATGTCCTGGAAAACAAAGTAGTGGAACTGTTCAACCGGTTGGATGAAATGGAAGAGGCTTTCAGACAAAAAAGTGCTCAAAAAATAAAAGCGTATTATCAAAAAAATGGCAAATGGGAGGTAAACAAAAATAAGAAAAAGCAATTTGCCAAAGTCAATAAGCTGAAAACAATCCTTGGGGATAATACCTAATGGCAAAAAAAATGTTTCTTATGTTCAATCATTCATTTTCCAATGCCCAGGAACAGCAGGCCGATAAAGAATTTAATGTTAAGAAGATTATTGATATGCCGGTCAGTCTGAAACAGCTATGGCAACAGATTCCGGCAGAATCCGCCACCCTGAAAAATCACCTGGCACCATTCAAGGAATGGCTTTGTGAACATGGTCGAAAAGATGATCTGGTGTTGATACAGGGAGATTTCGGTGCCACCTATTTAATGGTAATTTTTGCATTTGAACTGGGTCTTTTACCCGTTTATGCCACGGCTGTCAGGAAGGCCTCTGAGAAGATCCAGAGCGATGGTTCTGTAAAGATGGAACATGTCTTCAATTTCTGCAGGTTCCGGAAGTACTGATTGTAAACGCCAAAAGGATTGATTATGTTTTTTTTGGTTTGTTTTGATATCGTTGACAACAGGACCCGATACAGGGTAGTGAAAATACTGAAAGGATATGGTGTACGTGTTCAGAAATCAGTGTTTGAATGTGCCAACATGACAGAACATAAATTTTTAAAAATGAAATCAGATATAGACGATGAGCTTGATTACGGAGAAGATACGATCCGGTTTTATCCGCTTTGCAAATCATGCATTAAAGCGGTTGAATTTTCAGGTATTGGCATGGTGCCGTATACCAGGGCCTATTCTGTGTCATGATGCAATACAGTTCTTTGACAATTTGTGATCAAAAGTGACGGATGCTATGAGGGCTGTTAAAAAAGAGAAGGATAAATTCACCATATCATGTAATTCCAAAAGCTTGCATGGTTTTTAAGGGGCCTGAGGTCTGTCACTTTTGAATATTATATAATTACAGAAAGTTAAGTGAAAATGGCATATAAAAAAAGTGTGGAAAAAATTACCGAACCACGAAAAACGACCAGGTCCGTTAAATCGACTCTGGAAACTATCGTCTTTTGGGCGATTCAACTACCCAGAGTCAGAAATACCGCCTCGATTAGAGAGGATTGAGACCATAAAGCAATCCCGGTTCATCAAATAAGCGGTGTGTCAGAAATACCGCCTCGATTAGAGAGGATTGAGACTCTTCTGTCCAGTATTTAGGGTAGAAGGCTGCTACGTCAGAAATACCGCCTCGATTAGAGAGGATTGAGACTTAGACCCTGAAAGGACTTGTCTTTACGATTCTTAGTCAGAAATACCGCCTCGATTAGAGAGGATTGAGACAGATCACTTGCGGCCATGGTTAGGCCTCCATCATTAGGTCAGAAATACCGCCTCGATTAGAGAGGATTGAGACTCTATTCTTTTCACATGAACCTGTTTCTGTTCTGTGTCAGAAATACCGCCTCGATTAGAGAGGATTGAGACTCATACAAATCTTGTAATATTTCTATTTCGGTTGTGTCAGAAATACCGCCTCGATTAGAGAGGATTGAGACTTTGTTTTCGAGATTATCGGCATTGCTTCTTGTGTGTCAGAAATACCGCCTCGATTAGAGAGGATTGAGACAAAGTATTTCCCGTTCCCAAGATTCCCCGAAAGTCGTCAGAAATACCGCCTCGATTAGAGAGGATTGAGACTTGTTTTCACTTAACCCTTCCCCCACATTTCAAATTGTCAGAAATACCGCCTCGATTAGAGAGGATTGAGACTTTCAGCATCAGTTATCAAACTGACCTTGATCTTAGTCAGAAATACCGCCTCGATTAGAGAGGATTGAGACCTCTTTCCATGAGCGTTTTAATTTTTCCTTGCTTAGTCAGAAATACCGCCTCGATTAGAGAGGATTGAGACTTACTATTTAACTCCTCGACTTCCTTGACGCTCAAGTCAGAAATACCGCCTCGATTAGAGAGGATTGAGACCAGAATAGCAAAGCCTTTCGCCATCTATTATCTCTGAGTCAGAAATACCGCCTCGATTAGAGAGGATTGAGACCTAGTACATTGATGAAAGTATCGGCGGATTTGTGCCGTCAGAAATACCGCCTCGATTAGAGAGGATTGAGACAAATAGGTGCAACATTTTTACCTACAAATAAAATAGTCAGAAATACCGCCTCGATTAGAGAGGATTGAGACTATACATATCGCGTTTCGGTTTTATGTAAAATTTTGTCAGAAATACCGCCTCGATTAGAGAGGATTGAGACCTTTTTTTTAGAAGGTTTATTAATGGGTATTATTTAGTCAGAAATACCGCCTCGATTAGAGAGGATTGAGACTCAGCAGCGGCGGACTTCAACTCAGCAATCATCTTTGCGTCAGAAATACCGCCTCGATTAGAGAGGATTGAGACAATTGTCCGACTGCATTAGCTATCTTGGTGATATTTGTCAGAAATACCGCCTCGATTAGAGAGGATTGAGACCATGTTGCAAGTTTGCAATTACTCTCTTTCATCTTAGTCAGAAATACCGCCTCGATTAGAGAGGATTGAGACCTGTTAGTCCATCACGGAGTTCCTTAATCCGATCAGTCAGAAATACCGCCTCGATTAGAGAGGATTGAGACTCAATTCTCCCATTTAGGCAGCGGTATTAATCCATGTCAGAAATACCGCCTCGATTAGAGAGGATTGAGACAAAACCCCAACTCTGAATCAGAGGCGCGAAACTCCGTCAGAAATACCGCCTCGATTAGAGAGGATTGAGACAATGGCCCATATTGTATTATTTGTTGTCATTGTTAGGTCAGAAATACCGCCTCGATTAGAGAGGATTGAGACAGTATCTCCCGGTGAGTTTCTCCAACCCTGTGGGAGTCAGAAACACCGCCTCGATTAGAGAGGATTGAGACCAAAGGCTCTGATTAATCTTGCGATCCTTGTCAATGTCAGAAACACCGCCTCGATTAGAGAGGATTGAGACCTTGTTCAGTAGCAAAAATAGCATACATAACATTGTCAGAAACACCGCCTCGATTAGAGAGGATTGAGACTTCATTCGGCAGCTTGACCGGATAGCAATCACAGGGTCAGAAACACCGCCTCGATTAGAGAGGATTGAGACCAAATTCATGAGCTTTTCCACGGGGTTCATAAATAAGTCAGAAACATCGCCTCGATTAGTCATAATTTCATTGACTAAAGTCTCCCACAGGAATATTGGTATGAGAAGAAATAATTAATTCCAATTATCAAAGCAAAATCTGAGAACTATATATTCATTCAAGCCTAATAGGGAGATGATCAATGCGATTAATTGAATGGGAAGTTGCAGAAGCTGTATGGGAAAGACAAATCAGGATCAGGTTAATTTAAATGCCTATGCGCGAAGAAGTTAACGAAAGAGTCGCCACATCAGATGTCACGTTGGATGAGTCTATCTATCCAAGAGAAAAAATTGATCATAAGCGTGTCAGTATTTTTGCGGAAAATTTAAGGGATGGCTTTAAATTTGACCCGATTGAAGTTCAAATTCATCCCCAAAAAAAAGGGAAATACCGGATATTGGACGGCGTGCATAGATGGAACGCTCATAAAGAAGTTGGGTTAACTGATATACAAGTGATTATTAAAGATTTAAAAGGAATTGATCCTTTGCTTTATGCCGCTAAAATGGCAATTGGCCCAAAACAGCTCACTGAAAATGAAACCAGATCTACAGCTCGACGCGCTTTTCAAAATAATCCCAGATTAACCTCTTCTTCAATTGGCAAACTCATTGGCAGATCCCGGCAGACAATTGACAATTATATTGCAGATCTAAGAGCGGTTCGACAAATTAAGCTTGACCTAAAAATCTGGCGGATGAACCGGTTGGGAATCCCTCAAGAAAGAATTGCAATGCGATTAGGAGAGACCAGAGATGTTATCCGGAGCCATTTGGGGCAAATGCCAATTATGGCAAAATCCCCAAATACTGATTTATCCCAAGGTTTAACTATTCCCCAGGTGGCTGCCAAGCATGGCTGGAGCGAACCCATGCTATGGTCCCTGGTTTTAAAGGGGCAGAATGATCGAACACGTTTTAAACGTTTAGGTTGGGGGTTGCGCACATGGGATTTATGGAATTTCAATGATTGTGATCCGCGTTTTGGAGATGACTGGCCAGGACGTATTCCTGCTCAAATGATCGGACATATCCTTTTTTATTTTTCCAATCCCGATGATTTGGTTTTTGACCCCATGGCAGGCGGCGGTGTAACAGCAGATACTTGCCTGGCTTTAGGCAGAAGATGCTGGAGCCTGGATATGGAAGATAGGGCAGACACCCGGCCTGAAATTGAACCCTATCACTGGGAGATAACGATGAAAAACTGGGAAGATACGATCCTGGCGGGCAGGGAAAAGCCAGACCTGATTATCTTTGATCCCCCCTATTTCCAGAAAAAGGCCGCAAGCTACGGGGAAAACAGCATTGCAAGGCTGCCCCGCCTTGAATACCTGCACTTTCTGGAAAATTTTTTTAATTTTTTAAAACAAAGCACCAGGAAAACCACCAGGCTTGCTTTAATCAATTCTGACTGGCGTGATTTTCAAAGTTGTCCTGCTTTAAAAGAAGAGACGCAAAACTCAATCCTGTTAACGGATTATTATAAAATACTGGAGGCGGCAGGATGGGAATTGACCCATATTATGCAGGCGCCATTGTCCTCGGAACGTTTTAACGCGATTACAGTCAGTGCCATGCAGGAGAAAAAAATTTTGGGTGTTACCAGTCGTTATATCCTTCTTCTAAAATAAAAACTGAACATAGAAAAAAAATAGTATCTCAGGAGTATAGTATTTTTTTGATTTTGGTGGCGGTTAATTGATGACAGAATTTTAAGGGAAAAAAAATGAGACGTATTTATATCAGCTTTCTTGGAGCTGGCGATTATACCCCAGCAGTATATCATATTGAAAACAAACAGGCCGATAGATCACAGTATGTTCAGTTTGCAGAACTTCAACTCACAGGACCTGATTATTTTGATAAAATATTTCTGGTTATGACGAAAACATCAAAAGACAAACATTATGATTTACTGAAACAGGAACTGTCAAAACTGGGAATCCATGAAATTTATGAGATCAATATTACAGAGGAACTTGCTCCGGAAAATCACTGGGTATGGTTTGAAGAGATTCTCATGCATATTGATCATGGTGATGAATTAACTGTGGATTTGACACATGGGTTTAGAATAGTACCTATCGTATTTTCTACAGCGTTGAATTTTCTTCAGAAGGCAAAAAATATTCAAATCAGGGCTGTTTATTATGGTGCTTACGAAAGCAATAAAGAATTTTCTCCTATTGTGGATGTGAAAGATTTTTATATTATTAATGAGTGGGCTGATGCTGTCTCCCGCCTTGTTGAAGATGCTGACCCTGGAAAACTTGGGAAAGTGGCTCAAAAAGAGAAAGGCAGCAATCTACATGAATTTGACGACCCCGAGCTTGTGAATGCATTTGCAGACCTTACTGAAGCATTAAAAAATGTTGATATCCATAATATTGCCAAAAAAGCATCGAATGCCCTTGATATCGTCAATAAAAAAGAAATAAACGCTTCAGTAACTGGTAAGATTCTTTTTGGTCTTGTTAAAGATAAATTTGTTTCATTGGTCTCTGATAAAACATTTACGGGAAGGTATGATCATAATTATTTTAAACTGCAGTTAGAAATTGTACGTCTTCTGCTTGACCATAAACTTTTTATGCAGGCATATACGGTCATGCGGGAAATGCTGGGTTCTTTTGGGTTGATTCGGATGAAAACCAAGGCGAAAATTCATAATCAAGAAGGCAGAAAACAACGGAAAAAGGCTGAAATTTTTGTTCTAATGTTACAGCTTGATGAGAAAGAGTGGGATTTTTCGGGGAATGATTTGATAATAATGCAAAGACTTGAGCAGCTTTACAAAGACATGGAACATGATGGCATCATTGAAAGCCTGAATAATTTATCAAAAGAACTTGTTAAATATCGCAATGGGTTTGACCATGCCTGGACAAATAAGGCAAAAGCTGAACAGGATATAGAAGAGACTGGGCATAAGTTTTACGAACATTTACATTCTATTGTGAATTCTTTAAATGAGAAGAATTTTTTTTAGTGATTTTTAAAAATTTTTAATTTAATGCCGTAATTGTCTGTAAACATAAAAGGAGACAATTATGGTCACACTGGAAGCAGCCGCAAGAATTATTCAAAAACCTGAAAATGAAACACGGGTTCAAACATCAATAGCGCCAACAGATGATTTGTTTGATGGGAATGAATTGTTTGGCATTCAAGCGGGTCAATACCTCAAAAAAAGCCGGAACCGGATACTCGCAGATATTGAAGAATTGACCCGGACAAACCGGTGGGAGGACATCATCAGTCTATACCACCCGGCAGAGGAAAAAATACCCGAGCTTGTACAGGCCGGAATGGATCTGAGAGTGCGGGAAAAGGTGGCATTTGCACTGGGGCAGGTCCGGCAGTTTGATGAGGCCATAAAGGTCCTTAAGGTATGTGTGCAAGTAGAGTCGAATAATTTTTACTCCCGTGCTTCCCTGGCATATACAGCCTATAACTCATTGTATGCTGCCAAAAATAAGGAGATTTTTCTGGCCGGGAACAGCCGAGCGGATCGTATTGCCCTTGCCCATGAAAATTTTAAAAAAGCCCAGAGTCTCCGTCCATACGGTGTTACGAATTTTTATCGTCAGGGAATGCTCTATTCCCAGATTGAAAACAAGCCTAAACCAGCCCTGATTCTGTTCAACACTGCATGTTCCAATTGGGTAAATCTTTCTGAAAAAGAACAGGCACTTCGGCATCAGGAAAAGAAAAATTACATTAAATCTCTTTATCGGTCGGCAAGCCTTCTTTTGAATGCGGGCAAAGGCTTTGCAGCGCTTGAACAGATCAAAAAATGTCTGGAACAGGACGAAAAGACAAATACCGTTGATCTGGGGTTTAAATATTTTGCTTTGGGTAAGGTGAATTTTCATATGGATGAATATCAAAAAGCCCGGGATGCTCTGCTGTTTGCCCTGCAAAGCAGCTCTGGCAGCAGATCGGTTGATTTTATACATGAACTCCTGGCAAGGACATACCTTGCCTTGGGGAAAACAGATCGGGCTCTTGAAACTATTGGAAAAGTGCCTGAAAATGCTCGGCGGCCGTATTACCGATGGACGGAGGCAGATGTCCTGTGTTCAGCAGGAAGGTATGATCATGCAAAGAAGGTTCTTCTGGATGTTGTCAGCCGGGACAAACGGTCAAAGCATATCAGCCTGCTTCGCCTGGCAAAGATAGACTATACCCTGAAATCCTGGGAACATGCAGCGCAATACGCAAAAAAGTCAGTGGTTTTTTTCAGAGAAAAATGGGGTAATGCCTATTATGAAGGCCTTTTCTGGCAGGCACTTTGCACATTCAAATCAGGACAGGTAAAAGAATCGGAAACTATTCTGGCAGAACTTGAAGACCAGTGCCGGTTTTTCCCGAAACTTGACAGGCTTGCTGCTTTGATCCGGGGAACAGCAAAGTAAGGGGAGATATGGCTAATCAAATTCAGGTTATACCGGCACATTCAGAGGGCGCTGATTATACACTTTTACTCAAAAGGCTTGGAAAAACTGTTATCCAGGATGACGGGAATGAAAAATGTAAGGCAATTCTTCAAAAAAAGGAAATATGGGAGGCACTTTCTCTAACCCAGGCACTTGAATGGGCAGGACTGGCCCAGATTGCCGGACTGGTTGATACAGCTCTTGAAATATATGAATTGCTGGTCACCAGTTCACCTGACCTTGAAGCTGCCTGGAAAGAATATATTGAGCTTCTTGATATTCTTGACAGAAAATCTCTCCTTGTATCCGTCGTCAAACGAGCTAAAATGAATCTGCCAAAAGGGCTTGTGGATACATGGGTAAGGCAGATAGATATGTCCGGAGCAACCCGGTTCCAGAAAGATTTTGAGCCGACATCCGACCCTTTTATGGAAATGCAGACAAGGCAAAAACTCCTGGCAAATTATCTGTCATTATTTTCCGGGCGATCTGATGTGTTTGCCGGGCAGTGGGCAGACAGAAAAATTGGAAAATCAGGGTATGTCCCTGTCAGACGACCAATGGGAATGCAGGATCTTGAAGACCATTTAAAGGGCTTGAAAACCTATGGGTTTTATCTTATGGATAAAAATGCCGAGGTCCGTTGCGGTGTTATTGACGCTGATCTGATTCCTGAATTTCGGGAAAAGAAAAAAAATGACAGTATGGTCAAGCAGTTTAAAAAAGAGCAGTCCTATATGATATCCAGAATAAGACAGTCCTCTAAAATGCTGGAATTAAACCCTGTTGTTGAGGTCAGCGGGTACAAGGGATTCCATTTCTGGTATTTCATGGACAGGCCGGTACCGGCATCCAGCGTGCGCCAGGCCCTTTTGGGAATTGCCCAATCCTTGAAACCTGATTTGAGTTTTTTTGATCTGGAAGTTTTTCCTAAACAGGATCATCTTAAAGGTAAGGGATTTGGGAACCTTGTAAAATTTCCCCTGGGAGTTCACAGGTTGAGTGGAAAAAGATCTTTTTTCCCGGCTTGTCTGAAAAAAGATACCGAATCTCAACTGGCTTATCTGGTCAGTGTGAAAAAATCTCCTGCAGAGGTGGTAAAAACGGCACCGGAAAAAACTATTGTCCCCAATCTTGTGCTTCACCCAAAAATGAAAGTTATGTCAGAAAAGTATCCCGAGTTGTTTGAATTGGAGCGCTGTTGTCCGGCAATGGGCCAGATTATTGCTGCTGCAAGGGGGAAAAAGCCACTTTCAATCCGGGAAGAAAAAATTTTATTCCAGACTCTTGGGTTCCTGCCGGATGCCAGAAAAATAATCCACTACCTGATGTCTATGGGAGCTGAATATAACCCCCATGTGGTGGATTACAGGCTCAGCCGGCTCAGGGGGAATCCCCTTGGGTGCAGGCGAATACATTCTTTGACGGGGTTTGTCCGGGATTATTGCGATATGGAGCCGGACAATACCGGATATCTTCATCCTTTGATTCATCTCAGTTCATGGCAGAAGATATCAGAAAAAAAAACTGCAAAGTGTCGGAAAATAGAAAACTTGAATGATGCACTTGAAAACATGAAGACGGCTATTATTCAGTTGGAAAAATTTATATCATAGGGCCTTAAATGGAAAGTCTGTATGTAATAGAACAGGGCAGTTACCTTACCCGGAGCGGAGACTGCCTGAATATAATGAAACAGGGGACAGTTCTTGAAACGATCCCGGCCAAGGGCTTGAATAAGTTGGTCCTCACAGGATATGTATCCTTGAGTGGTCCTGTCATGGATTATCTTATCCGAAACAGGGTGGAAACTGTTTTTATCACTCCAACGGGTCGATTCCGGGCAAGACTTATGATTGACGAACACAAACATGTGGCCCTGAGAAAAGCACAATACATTAATTTAAGTGATCCAGCCTTCAGCATGGAGGTGATGAAGGTGATTGTTCAAGGCAAGCTCAGGAACATGACAACCTTTTTACTCAGGCGGGGCAGGGATTATGGAGAAATTCAGCTTAAATCAGCCGCTGCCTCAATAAAATCCCTGACGGCATCTTTATCATCAGCTAATGAAGCAGCCGTCGTCCGAGGAATCGAAGGTGCCGGCGCACGCATTTATTTTTCTGTATTTAGCCATCTTTTAAGGAATCCTGATTTCAGTTTCAAGACCAGGAATCGGCGCCCGCCGCTGGACCCGGTCAATGCCCTGCTTTCCTTTGTATACACCCTTTTGACAAATGAAGTGATTTCCGCAATAAAAGTTTGTGGCTTGGATCCTTATCTTGGAGCTCTTCACGAAATAAGTTATGGCAGGCCTTCCCTTGCCTGTGATCTGGTTGAAGAATACAGAAGCCTGATCGGTGATCGTTTTGTTCTGGGCCTTTTAAACCGGAAAATGATCAAGCCGGATGATTTCCTTTACAGGCAGCTAAAACAAAAGGCCTTTGCCGATGAAAAGGAAATGTCTAAAAACCGGCCAGTGGAAATGAAACCACCTCTTTACAGGACATTTTTAAAATCCTACGAGGAATTGATGCGTGGTTCTTCATCATTCAGGGGGATAATCCTGGAACAGGTCCGCTCCTTTGCTGTATATATTCAGGAACCGGAAAAGGGCTATCAACCAATGAAAATCTAAAACGCAGACGATCTGTAATTGAGGCATATTGTTGGGTAGGAACAAAGGTTTAACCCGTTAGATTCGTGATAGTCAATTTAAGATTTTTTTCTCGATCTATGGAATTTGCACAGGCTATCACTGTTTTTTGAATATTCTCATTATCTATACAATAGTTTAATGCTGATACCAATTTTCCAAGAGTAAGCCTTGATCTCCAGATTGGTTTTGCACCCAAATGGGATACATATACCCTTTGACCATGATAGAATTGGTCAAGTATGTGGGGAACAATAATCTGGGGTACTCCACATACTGCACAGGTGGCTGTTGTCCCGGCACCCCCGTGGTGAATGACAACGGACATTTTTGAAAACAGATTTAGATGCGGATATTTCTGAATAAAAAAAACATCATCACTCTTACTGAATTCGGAAAAGCCTTCCCAGAATTTTGCAATTACAATTCGTTTTTTTACAATTCGGGCAGCCTCAACCAGCAAAGGAATATTTCTTGCCTGGTCTTTTTTAGGCATACTCCCAAATCCGGCAAAAATAGGGGCAGATCCTGCATCAATAAAATTATCAAGCCCGGGCAGATTTTTTTCAGGCAATTCCAGGTGCATATACCCGGTTTGCGTAGTCTTCTTTTTGATATCGCAAGGAACCCTTGCTATTTGTTTATCAGCAGCGATAATTGTGTTTTTTCCTAAAATATGCGTCCATGCATCTTTAATGGGATTAAGCCCTATTTTTTTTCTGCCTTTATTTATAAGCAGGGTCAAGTTGAATTTATCCCCTGTCCTTGCCATATCCCATGACAATTTATTACACCATTTGGGCAGCCTTTGAAATTGAATCACAGGGAATGGATGCTCCCTGGAGGGTAATAGCTGGGGGGTAAATGCGATATACCGGTATGGGATAGATTTTGCTTCTGCTATAGAGGAAAGGGCAAACACTAAAGATGAACCAATTATCAGATCTGCATTTTTGATAAGTTCAGGCAGTATTTCAAACTGGGTTATAATTTCCCGGCGGACAAAAGATATAAACTGAATGCCTGTTTTAAAAGAAACAGCATCTTCCAGATTATCTACAAAGGCAGTAACATCTTTGCCAAGCCTGGTATATGGGCACCCCAATTTTTTTGCCCAGGCTTCTTTTTCAGGAGGTCCTGCCAACATAACATCGTGTCCTGAAGATTGTAAAGCCAGGCAAAGGGCAAGCATTGGCTGAACATCACCCCTTGAACCACAGGTAGCAAGAAAAATGTGCATTCTTTATTTCCATAACGATAATAAGGCTACAAAGCCTTTATTGAAGCCAAATCCAGCATCCAGTAAAAACTGAACAAATCAAGTGGATTATTGTATTTATTTAAAACAATTTGATAGAATTTACCTTCAAATTCAATTTTTGAAATATTGATCTGAAGATCTAAATCTATTGAAGCACAATCACTACCGCAACTTTGGTTAATACCAATGGAGTTAATATCTAACTTCCAGAATAAATTTAGTGTGTCAGATGGGTTTGGATAGTACTTCAGGGTGATTTGATAACAGGCACCTTGAATCTCGACACAGCTTATTATCATAGTGAGTGCTGAATCTAAAGTCGAATAACTCTGGCCTGCAGTCTGGATAACTTGCGTGCTCTTTGGAATGGAAAGAGTACTTTTTGTGTCCCTGGCAAAAACAGCGACATTGTACGTGCCTTTCTGAGAAAAACCATTATATGATCCTTCATACAAATTTCCAGATGTTTTCTTAAGCTCAATCTCTGGAAGATCTATAACAGGATTTGAGGGATCAGCGATACCATTGTAGGGCGGTGTAATAATTGCCCACACCTTGCTGATACCATTTGCATCAATTACGTTGTCTGCAAAGATGGTAGCCTGGGTTTCACCATTGAGGTTGGTTGTATCAGATATTGATCCTATGACTGGAATATCATCAGCAGAAATAACCCCGTTTCCGATGTTAATGCCCTGGATTAAATTCATATCAGAATCCTCATTGCCAGTGTTGTTTCCGTCAGCATTGAGCAAAGGGGTCTGAAAAGAATAAGAATATTCTACAGCATTCTTAGAAAGCAGATATGAGTCATACAACGACATTCCATTGAAGATGCTACCCCAGAAAAAATAAGAAAAAGATATTTGACCCATAGAGGTGAAATAAGCCTGCTGATCCTGGGAAGTGCTTGCAATAAAAATTCTGTCATAGACAGTTGTTGCAAGTTCAGCAAGAAAGCTTCCTGACTCACAGGCATCATAAATAATGGTAACTTTCACATCCGTTGATGCCTGGAGTTGATTGAGCCAAGTGTTTAATTCTTGGGCAGTGAGCAGTTCTATCTCACCCATTCTGAAATTTTTATCACCCCCATGGTCTGTAATATAGATGGTCAGGTCACTGGCATCGGTTGCCCATGATGTTATAGCCGTCTGAAGGTTTGCGTTTGTTGCATCTGCGTCAACATCATCAAGAATACCATTGCCATCAAGGTCAAGATCTATGTCTGATGTTAGATAGTATATTGTGTCTTTAGTATATCCCTGAAACGTTAATGCCCTAAATGCATAATTGGTACACAACTGGGTAGCATCCCAGAGATTATTGCCTGTATACGGGCCGCCTCCTGCAACTATTATTGCTTTGGGGGTACCCGATGTCGGATCTGGCTGTGGTGATCCATCTTTGCTGAATACCTGAATGCGGTTATTAGGTGACTCGCCTACATAGAGTCTGTCTCCTGATGGTAAAACAGCTAAAGAAACAGGAAGACTGAACATTCCAGGATCGTATCCCATGGATCCCAAAACTTCTATCAGTTCTCCCTGGGAAGTCAGAACAAGAATTCTTGCTCCCCATTTATCAGCCACATAAACATTGCCGGCATCATCAGTATCTACGTCACTGGGGTCATTGATCTGGTCATTCGTGTTAAAATCTCCGCTGAATTTTGTGATAAAGGTCCCATCTGACTTAAACTTATGGACGCAATCGTTGTTTTCATCAGCCACATACACATTGCCGTCATTATCTACAGCAATGCCGGTAGGATATTCAAACTGACCGTTACCAGTGCCTTGCATTCCCCATTTTGACAGATAGGTCCCGTCTGATGAGAATTTCTGGATGCGATAATTATCCGTGTCTGCAACATAAATGTTACCGGAGCTATCCACAGCTATGCCCTGTGGTTCTGAAAATTCACCCTGACCACTGCCTTTAGATCCCCATTGGGTTAAATATTTGCCGTTAGATGTAAATTTTTGGATCCTGTTATTACCCGTATCTGCAATATAAATATTACCATTATTGTCTGCGGCAATGTCTGAAGGATTGTCAAAATCACCTATTGCTCCCCCATTTTTGCCCCAGGTACTGATAAATGTGCCGGTTGAGGAAAATTTTTGAATACGATCATTATTGGTATCACTGATATATACATATCCGTCCTTGTCAAGGGCAATACCTGATGGATTATCAAAAGTCCCTGTATCCCTCCCTGCTCCTCCCCAGTTTGCAATAAATTGGTCATCTGAAAATTTGGTGATACCGGGATTGCCCACATCAGCAACATAGATATAGCCGTTGCTGTCCACATCCAGTCCGGATGGACTCTCAAACAACAGGTTTTCAGTACCTGTATACTGCCAGGTAGCAATCCCGTATTTTTTTACAAACTCCCCCTGAGATGTAAATTTTTTTATGCAGGAATTGTAGGTATCGGAAACATAAACAAAGCCTGTTTTATCGACACATATACTTCCCCTGACTGGCGAACCTTCCGATCCAAAATCAAATTCTTCATTACCATCACCTTTTTGTCCCCATTGGAGAACAAAGGTTCCATCAGAAGTAAATTTTTGGACCCTGTGATTTCCAGCATCAATAACATAGATATTGCCATTGTTGTCTGACACAATTGAACTGGGGCTATCCAGTTGACCGTCACCAGATCCCGGACTACCCCATTGTGCAACCAGAGTTCCCTTGGAAGTGAATTTTTGTATTCTATGATTGATATTGTCAGTAACATAAATCATATTGGAACTGTCAATATCAATGCCTGTGAAACCAAGGTATTCATCACTACCAGAACTATTTGCCTTCCATCCTGTTACATACTGACCGTCAGATGTGAATTTTTGAATGCGAAAGTTTACTCTGTCTGTTACATATACATTGCCACTGTCATCAACTGCAACACTTTCAGGACCTTTAATTTCACCATCTCCTGAGCCACTCACGCCCCATTTTGAAATAAACTGGCCGTCTGATGTGAATTTCTGGATACTGTCAACCTCAAGGTCTATCACATAAAAATTCCCATTGGCATCAAAAGCAATATCCTTAGGAAATTTGAAATACCATGGTTGTTTTAATACAGGCCACATACGCTCAAATTGAAGATTTGTTTCTTCAGCCCTGGCAGGAACTAAAAACATAGTGAATAGAATAAATAACCATGTAATACAACAAATGGACAAGAAATTAATATTGAATTTACTTCTCATAACCCACACCATGATCCTATTATATAATTGTTATCGAAGCCAAATCCAGCATCCAGTAAAAACCGGATGAGTCGCTTGGATTTGAAAATTTGTTTAGAGTGATTTGATAAAAATTGCCCTCAAATTCAACTTTTGGTATGGTTATTTGAAAATTCAAATCCATGGAAGCACAATCACTACCACAGCCCTGGTTGGTGTTAATGGAGTTAATATCTAACTTCCAGAATAAATTTAGTGTGTCAGATGGATTGATATAATGATCCAAGGTGATTTGATAGCAGGTGCCTTGCAATTCAACACAGGGGATGGTCATTATCAGAGCTGAATTTAAACTGGTGTAGTTCTCAATTATTGCATTTATTGCAAGATTGATCTCAGTGTTCCCAAGTTCAACAACTTCTATATCAGTTGAATAATCAGCATATCCATTTTTTGAAGCATACAAGGTGAATTTGCCTGCAGGACACTGAAGAAAGTAAAACCCGTCAGATTCAGTGGTTACACTAGCATAGTCATTCTCAATCAGTATTGTCACACCTTGAACAGGAGAGCCTGTAGAATTGTCAGATACTATTCCGGCAACTGTGCCTGAAAAAGGTGCAATTGGCAGGTATATAGCAAGATTGTATCCAGTATCATTACCAAACTTTGATGAATCCTTGTTCTTGATTTGAACGTAATAGGTTCCGTCCTTCCCTGGTTTGAAAGACATCAGGCTGACTCCATTGGAAAGTGTAAATTTTTGTTCCTTTAGTTGAGTAGTTTTATCGGTATCAAAAAGCGTTATCACAGTTTCACAGTTTTTTTCAGGTTCATATGTCTTTATTTCAACAGCATCAAAATCTTTCCTTGTATAAAATTTGATCCAGTCTTCATCTCCTTGATCATAAAAATCATGGGCTTGATAAATAGTGGAAAAAAGATAAAAAGGTGAGGCAGTTTCTGCTGAATTATCGTTTTCATAATTATCAGCCAGGGATGATGGGACAGAAAAATATGCAAAAAAAATCCCGCTCATTACTGTCAAACAAAAAATTTTAAAAGGTTTCAATATATCTGTATTGCAAATGTGCATATTAGCCCCAAATTATTTAAAGATATAATACCAAAGAAAAAAACATACTATGTTCATTCACATCCATGGTTGAAGGAGACCCTCCAATTTCAACCTCTCTTACATCGTTTCCGAAGCGGTATTGATAGGCGACATCAAATGCTACCCGCTTGTAGACAAGACCTGATCCAAGGGTAATCCCGTAGAAATCATCAGGATTTCCATCACTGGGCTCTGGGTCATAAAAGAGTCCGCCCCTTACAGGAATTACCATTTTTTTTCTTATAAAAAGGTATTCCATTCCCAGTCTTATCTGGGTAGTGGGTTTGATTCCGGTTGCATTTAAATCCTTACCGGAAATGGGACTGATTTTTTTGCCGTCGGAAGTAATGATGTAATAGTCATCCCATAACGTCCTGTATATATCAAAGCCTATTGAAAAAGCATCACTTAGCCTCATAGCAAGGCCAAGCCCAAAGGACATGGGCATATTCATTTTTTCATCAAAAATTGAAACAGTACTGGTTTTTATATTTTGCTGTTCAAAATTATAATAATGCTCATGCTTGAGATCAGCTTTAAATTCAGATTTAAATACTCCTCCAAGGGTAAATATATTGTTGATATTCCATAAAAAGCCAAAATGAAAATTAGTCCCTTCAAAAGAATAAACATCAGAATGGGCTACTTTTGACAGAAAAGAACCTGAAGATTGCTGGACAAGGACTTCTTCTGAATAATCCACACGCCAGGTATTGGATGTTATGCCATCTTTCCAGAAATTTAAGGTGAATCCCACAGATAAATAGGGTGTCAGCTGTATTGCATAAGCTGGTGAAAGACTGTAAAGGTCACCATCTTGTCTGAATTGATAGGAACTTATCGATGTGTAGATCGTGTAATCCCGGGTAAAATCAAGGCTTGCTTTTTTATCGAAATTGAACATGTGCTGATAATTTAGGGAAACCGTCATATTTTTTTGCAAAAACTGGAAAGGATAGGCAAGGCTGAAATAATTAAAATTTTCATTATGAATATCAAGTTCTTTTGATGATTCCGGGAAAGCTGTATAAGAAGTATCTTCACTTCTCTGAACAAAAGTCCCAACACAGGAAAATTCCGGTTTTTCAAGCTGAATAAGCCCAGCCGGGTTCCAGGATGCGGCCGTCGCATCATCTGCGATAGCGATGAAAGCACCTCCCATGCCGATGGCCCTTGCTCCCGATCCAACCGGATTAGGAGAAGATGGAATCATAATCCTATCATCCAGCACTGCTTTGGAAAATGCAATATCAGGATAGACCAGGAAAATAAAAATAATTAATCCTGAAACATATTTAAAGCAGATCGGAATATGACGGGTTATAGAAAAAATGCTTACTCTCCTGTAATCTTTTTTATTCGCTAAATCTTCATTTGGTTATCACTTTATCTGATTTTTTTATATCTATCATCCTGCCTTTTTTAGAATCGAATTCGTGAAGAACTGAGCTGGAAAATTTGGGATTAACCCGGTTTATTACCAATGTTCCTATTATTGAAGTATCTTCACCAAGGTTGACTCCATCAACAATAAAAGGAGTACTTTTATAAACAAGACATTTGGTCCCTTTTTTTATGTTGAAATGTTTGGTCTTTCCGATATCTATAAAAAATTCATTCCCTTTGACAGCCAAAATTTGTCCTTCCACCAGAGGAACGGAATACACGATCTCCGAAGCAAGTCCGGCCAACAGATATTCTATCCGGGTTCTTGATTTATCCTGGCCATATACATCATGGGCAGCAATATACTCTGATGTTTCAACGTTTATAAGTTTTGCATATATTTCCACTTCATTTTTATTTTCAATGATATTTCCTATCATAATGACTTCACTTGCCAGAAGTCTCCCTGTCTGAACAGCTTTTTCTTTATCCACAAGATCAGTCTGACTTAAGTTTAATTCTTTTAATATGTTCTCAAACGCAGGACCTCTTTCAATCACATTGAACCTCTCACTGTTTATAATTTCCTGCATAAATAGATTATAAATAGAATCAGCCAGGTCCGATGACATGCTGCTATTTTTAAACGGCATGATGGACAGCGTCATTTTAGACTCTTCAAGATCAATCTGGGGAATACGGCGAATGACCTTTACCGATTTTGTAGCTGTATTCCCTTTAAAATCCCTGGCAACGATTTTAAACTGATTTTCTCCTTCTTTGAACTCAAGCAACCTGTTGAAAATTATTACTTTTCCCTGATTAAAAGAAACAGGCGTATCATTGATGAGTATCTCTTCAATATTGCTGTTGTCCGATGCCTGTCCTTCAATGAAAAAACGGTTGTTGTTTTTTCTTCCCGTTATTGTCAGTGGCTCATTATCCGATAAAACTTTTAACAACCCTCTAAAACTAATTTCAGGTGGCTGTTTATCGATATCAGATGCGGCAACTGCATCGTCTGTTTTTTTTGCAATATAAACGGCATCAGTGGCTATTTGCGAAGCAAAACCTGAAATATCGTATGAGTTATTAAAAGCTACCAGTTTTCCGGGATAATAAATAATTGAAATCTCACCTGTTGTTTTATTTCCGGCATTATCCAGGGCTTCCATTTGTATTAGGTTTTTTCCGTTTTTCAATTTTATTTTTGTGGAGATTGTACCGCTTTGGTTTCCTTGGGGGTATTCTTTTTTTCCTTCCAGAGTCACATATTCTATACCGGATTCATCAGAATAAGACATGTTGACGATTATTTCTTGTTTGTTTACTTGCTGATTGTTCATGAAATTAATGACAGAAAGATTAGGCCCCTGATAATCTGCTTGTACATTGAAAGATTCTTTGTGAGTGTTGCCCAGGAGGTCTTGAGCTGTTATCGTTATTTGATTTGGACCGGGCAGTAATTCCACCTTTCTTTTAAATTCAATTTTTTTATCGGAAAGCTCAATGAATTCCGGGATTCCGTTAATAGTTAATGAGGCAACATAATTAATATCAGTGGCTTCGCCGGACACCATAACATAGAAGCTGTTTGCTATACTGTTTCTTTCAGGAGTGGCTATGTAAATCCGAGGTGGTGTTGTGTCGCGGATTTCTGTTCTTAAATGGGTTTTTCTTGATTTGTTCAGATAAAATTTTGCTTTTGCGCTCTCTTCTGATGATAAGGAGAGTTCCAGTTCTTTAATGGCCTCTTGGAAAAGCCCCTTTTTGTATAGGATAATCCCAAGTTCACGATGGGGAAAGTAATCAATAAAATGCATACCATATGTTCGTGCAGTCCTTTGATCATCGCTTCGCTGTTTTACTGCTGTTCTAAAGTCAGTTTCAGCTTCGTTTAGAAAGTCACCTTCACCAAAGGAAATTCCCCTTTCATAATGGTTCCACCATCTTCCCCTGAATAACCCTTTTGTAACGCCATATTCCTTCCCGCCCTTAACATATAAATGCTTCTCAACCGGAACACATGAGTTCATGAGAGGGAAGATAGTCAGAAGAATAATTAAACAAATGTAATGCTTCATATTCATAAGGCTACGGCTTCCAAAAGATATTGCTTATTAATTTTTTTGAGTTCTTTTACAATTTCCCCCCGGGCTTTGTCCGGTTCAACAGACACCACCTTAACTGCTCCAACCAGTTTTTTCTCTTTGTCATTGGAAAAAACGCGCATGACCATTCCATTCTGGACGCCAATATTTGATCCGATATTTATAAGAACTATACTGCCATCCAGACCGCTTATTTTGCCCCTGATCGGAAATGATAATTTTAGTTTTTCAGATATTCGGGTGATGATGGTGTTGACTATATCATCGAGGTTGGAATCGTTATCAAATGTTTCAGAAAGGCTTATTTTAATTGCAGATGTCTCGGTTTCAATCAGTTTTAAATAGAGTCGGGTTTCATTTTGAAAACCTATGAATGTAAGATTTCCAATTAATCTGGCGGACATGATCCTTCCAAGTTCAAGAGCAGTTGAAGAGTCAGCAAGGTCAGAACTGCTCATTTTCAACTCTTGAAGAAGTTTATCAAGAAGTTCCCGATCAACCACATCGACACTCTGCAGTTCTCTTAAACGTTCTGTCATTTCCAGCTTAAAAAACTCATCCTGTCCTTCTCTCAAAGGGATGGTTCCCTTTCTTTCCATTTTAGCAAAAAAGAGAGTAACCGGTCTGGATGTCCATCGGTCTGAAGATTTAAACGTTTTGTTTTCTTTCATATTGCTGATCAACTCATCAATCAGTGTATCAATCCTCTTCTGCTGCTCTTTATCCTGTCTTGCTTTAATTTTTTGCTGGATGCTTTTGTGAAATGCATTGACAAAGGCATCGTTTGGAGCAAGCCTTTGCGCTGTTTGGAATGATTCCATTGCTTGGGTCAGTTCTCCCATTTTTTCAAGAAGGACTCCTTTGGCGGTAATAATTTCAGTATTTTGTTCATCATAGACAATCGCCTGATTATAGTACTCCAGTGCTTTTATCGGATCATTCTGAAAGGAACTGATTCTCCCCAGCCGGAAAAAGGCCTCACCTTTTTGCCATTTTATGGGGCTGTCAAGATTTGCTGCTTCTTTGTATAGCTGTTTTGCCTCATTATACTTACCATTATTAAATAAAAGATTCCCTTTAATCACTCTTGGATAAAGGCTGCCTGTATTTAGCTTCAATGATTGTTCACTGAGTTGACCTGCCTTATCGTATGCCCGGGTTTTATAAGCAAGTGCTGCAAGACCTTCTGGGGATCGTGAATCATCGGTTCTAATATCCAGAAATTTCTTTTTTGCGTTTATAAAATCACCATTCTGCAGAAACATGAATCCATCAATATATTTTTCCACTATTCCATTTGAGCGGATATTAATTTGGTTCAGAAAACCCGGATATACAAACAAAAGGATAAAAAAAAGTGCAAAGGGAAGACTCACCTTCCACATCAGGCTAAATTGTTTGACCGGTTTTGTAGTGATGGTAATGATTTTTTCTAAGTCTACTTTTTCTTTCTGATCCTTCCAGGAAAGCTGTTCTTCATGGTTGAGAAAAACACGATACACTTCAAGGGGTTCAGATTTTCCCTTTGCCTCTTTCAATCCGTGGTAACTGCAAAATATATTTTTATAATCTTTCACAGCATTATAGATCGATTTTGATACCATTATCTGGCCTGCAGAACCTGCTGGTTCAATCCGTGCGGCGATATTCACTGCATCACCAAAATAATCATTCCCGTCTTTTAATGCATTTCCTGCATGGATACCGATTCTAATATTGATTTTTTTAATTTTTTCAGCATTTACATTATGTTTCTTCAATGCCTTTTGAATGTCAACTGCAGCAATAACAGCATTCTTGGTATCTAAAAAAGATGCCATGATTGCATCACCTATGGTCTTGATAACATTTCCTGAATGTTTTTCAATGATTGGAAAAATAATTTCATTATGCTTTTGGAGAAGTGATTTGGCGGTTATGTCACCATGGGTTTCAACAAAATTGGTATAACCGGCAATATCCGTGAACATGATGGTTACATATTCCTGGAATTGTTCATTAATGGATTTTTCGATCTTCTCTTTTTCACGAAGCAGATCTTTTATACTGGTTGATTCTCTATCTGTTGGTTCCATAAAAATCTCCATTTGCAAAATTGCATACTTTAATAATCAGAATTGCAATTATGCAGCAAATGATAGCAGAGTCCCAATCGGCAGATTTCTTGATATACTGTTACCACAAAAGCCCTGTAGCAGTGTCCGTCACGGTCATGCCACCATTGTCAATAAAGCCTGCTGTGGCAACTGTAACATTAATTTAAAAAAATAAAACTGCCGGAAAAAGAATTCTTCGCAAAGACTTCACCTCTTTTAAAGGTTTAAGCTTTTTGTTCTTTATGAAATACAGATAGGTTTGTCAATTGATTCGCAAAGTTTTTTGTTTATCTACAACAAGTAACGACAACAAGGTTACAAAGCCTTTACCAAAGCCAAATCCAGCATCCAATATAAACCGAACGGATCGAATAAACTGGATTATTCAATGGATGTATTTGGGTACCCTAATATTTTTGCCCAGACTTTTTTTTCAGGAGAACCTGCCAAAATAACATCGCGTCCTGAAGATTGTAAAGCCAGGCAAAGGGAAAGCATTGGCTGGACATCACTCCTTGAACCACAGGTAGCAAGAAAAATGCGCATTCTATATTTCCATTTCTTCCACCAGGATTGGATTAATTCCATTCCATTTTTTTTCTGCGTTTTTCATATATCTCTAACAATTTCCAATGGACAATCGGAATTTCCAGTAACCCTGGATCTGTAATAATATACAACTGGCTGGGCTGGGTGGTTATAAATTGCAGGTTGGTCTTCTCCCTTTCAAAAAAATGACACTCCCCAAAAAACGCTCTGGAGTTCAGGGTTTCCAAAAGGGTGTCGTCATTGTCCCTAACCTGAATTTCTCCGCTTTTAATTAAATAGAGGCCAGGTGATTGCTGTTCAAAAACAGAGCTGTTTTCATCCAGCTCCATCACCTTCATTGTCTGGGCAATTTTATATTGGACTGCATAGGAACTTTCCTCCCCAAAAAGCCAGGTTGACTTTAAAAAATCAATCCTTGAGAACATCTTTTCAGTTCGGTCAAAAATATTATTTTTTTCCAGAAAGCTGCGAAAAAAATCAAAGGAAAAACAAAAAACAGCGACATGGGAAAGGGTCCTGTACACACCTGCAGACGACCTTTTTTGAAACAAGTTGAATTCACCGATAAAACAACCATTGGAAAGATTATTTTTAATTCCCGAGCCCGTATCAATATATTCAACTATGCCTGTTAAAATAAGATATAAATGGGCGGGGAACTCTCCTTTTTTCAAAATCATGGAGCCTGAATTAAAATCAATGACCTGGGTGTTCAAAAGCATGTTAAAATCTTTTTCATCAAGAAAGGGAAAAAGGGATTTAAAGTATCGGTTGGCATAGTTTCTCAAATAGTCCCTGCTACCCGGAATGAGAATGTCGCACTGGCCGAAACTCGATTCTGATCCGATTTCCTTTTGCTCATCCGTCAATTCTTTTTCCGTGTGCGCCAATATGATTTTTTCAGACATATCATGCTTGAAATCCATGGCCTGCCCATGGATCATACCGCCGCCTATATCAAGTTTTTTCAAGGTTGTTGGTATTAGATAGGCATCTTTGATATGATTGTAGGTATCCAGGCTGATACTGTCAGGATCATCTCCAACCATTTTATACAACAGGTCAAGGGAAATAATATCGGCATAATGGGCATAGGTTTTATATCCGTCATTTCCAAGCGCCCTGAAAATAAAGATATTGGTCTCCACGGGGTGGGGGGAAAAGATTGGTTTGACTTCCAGTCCGTCACAATTATTCCACTGGTCAAATTCAAGATCATGGAAATCAAAAAATCTGGACAAGGCCTCTTCATCCAGGGACAGGAGTGCTGAAAATTTTTTGCTGACAGATGACCTGACCAGCGGGGTTGCATAATATTTAATCCTGTGATCTGATTGTAGAAGAAACGGCAGGCTGGCAAAGTGATCGTCGTGGGCGTGGGTATGGAAAATACCTATAATTTCACTGATATCAATTCCCAGGGATCTTAGTATGTGAAAAATATTTGGAGGCGAATCAATCAGATAAATTCCCCCCTGAAAGATCATAATACTTCCCATACTGGGCTTGGATGTGTTCCATCCATCCCCCTCACCCGAGTGTATTACTGCAAAATCCTCCCTTTTAATTTTATGATGCCCCAGTGAATAGGGAGAAGTATAGGTATCTTTTGCATCAAGGTTCAAATTGACCCGGGTGGTTCGGCCTTTGTATGAAAATTCATAGATATTGAGCCCGATCCGGTGGACAAACACCTGGTTCTTTATCTCTATGGGTTCTTTTTCCACAATGATGGAATCAAGAAGATCCTCAATGGACGGTTCCATTCCAAATCTGAATTTATTTTTCAATCGCATCATTTCATCGGCCATGGGTTGGCTGACCCCTGTTTCAAGAATTTCCTGCTTTGTTGCCAGACCAAAATTACCGCGAAAGATATATTGCTTCTGGGATTCAACCTGTTCCCGGGAGCCGATTAAGATGGGTTTCTCCCCTTTGTTATTGGGATGGTTGGGGATGATGAGTCCCTGCCTGTAGAGCATTTGTAACACGGGAAATTCAGAAAGATTTGAAAACTTACCATTCTGAATCAATACATCAGACAAAAGGATCGCATTGGGGCCGGTTTCAAAACATGCATCCCCCTGGCACAAGGTAGCTATATAGCCTTTGATCATTAAATGTTTTACGACTTCCCCGGGACATCCGCACAAAATATTAAGTCCTGCTTCCGGTATCTTGATCCAGTAGACTCCGTTAGTCACCTGGGTGGTCTGCAGATTGTTCATGGCTTTTTGTAGTGCTTTTTTACTGGCCTCAAGTTCTTTTAACCAGAGGAATGAGGCTCTTCTGGCAGAGGCAAAGCGGACATAGGAGAAAAAAGAAAAAAGACTGATGGCAATTAAACCAGGCAGGCTGGGAGAAATAAATATGCATAGCTTCGTATAGGAGACAATACTTGAAATAAAGACTATACAAATCCAGGCAAGCGTACCAAAAAAAAGTGCTGTGGGGCCTGATGAAGTAAAGAACAGGAATGCCATAATAATTCCTGTTGCCACACAAATTCCAAAAATAAAATTTTTTGCCCAGGTAGGCCTTATAATCGGCTGGTTTGTATAAATATTGTCTAGGATTACTGCATGGATTTCAACGCCTGGGAATTGTGAATCGTAAATTGTATGGTAAATATCGTTTAAACTGATTGCAGAGGAGCCTATAAAAATGATTTTATCCTGGATATCAGCTTGTGAGAAGGTGTTATTTAAAATATCCACCGCAGATATAAATTTATGGCCTCTTGCAGGACCATTGAATCGTATCTGAACATACCCATTTTTTGTAATCGGAATTTTATATTTGCCAGCTTTTATGTATGGGCCATATAAATCTTTTAAGACCTGGGCTTGCTTTATTCCATGTGCTTTCAGAAAAGTTGATAAAGAAAGATGCGTAAAAATATCTCCTTGAAATTCAATCAATAATGGGGCCTTTCGCATGATACCATCTTCATCCTGCCGGCTATTTGTAAAACCGGTAAATTCAAGTGAATTTTCGATTTGAAAGGTGTTGGACAACACTCCGGTTGCTTTGTGCAAAGTAAGTAACCCTGAATTATTTATGATTTTAAACGGGTTGTATTTGTGGGGAGTTTTTTTGTTAAAATGATCAAAATAAAAATATCTTGCACCGACAATGTTGCTTTTTTTTAAAATATGAGCCAAATAGCCATCGTTATCACTTAAAGATAAAGGAACTCCCGTGAATTCAAGATTCAAATCAAAATCATTTTGAAATTGTGTTTGAATATTTTTTAATGAAGTTCGATCCGGCTCCGGTAAAATAATATCAAGCCCTATTGCCTTGGGCTGCATATCATGTGCTGATTTAATAAGCTGGGCTAACCTGTATCGTGGCCATGGCCATTGCCCTACTGCTGAAAGACTTGTTTCATCAATGTCTATTATTGTAATTTTATTTGATATCTCTTTGGAAGCAGGGATTTTCATGAACTGGTCATAAAAAAAAAGGTCTAAACGCTTAAAAAAGGTATGATTGGAATATGATCCCAAACCTAAGGTTAAGGAGATGAGAATTATAAATATTGGGATCAGCAAATGTGCTGATTTTGACAGTCCGTCATTTTTTAATTGTATTCTCAAAGAGTCCTCGATATTATCTTATCATTATTTCAACCCTTCTGTTTTTTTCTTCAGATACATTGTCTCCTGTTATTATTAGGAGATCGTTTTCTCCATGAGATTTGATATAAAGGTTTTTCAGGCTCGGGTCATATTTTTTTAATATTTTCCCCACACTTTCTGCTCTTTTTAAGGATAATTCATTATTATATTCAAAAGTTCCCATAGTGTCGCTATGCCCTATTACACTGATCTCTGAAGGCGCACGTTCTTTTGAAACCTGCAAAATTTTCGGAATAAGTGTCATTGATTCTTTTGTCAAATTGATGGAATTTTTTTCAAAATAAAGTATGAAATGGACAGGTTTTGCAGGTTCTGCTTTTAACAAAAGTTGATATTCGTCTGTCACTTTTTTTTGATCAGTGGGTTTGACTGAAAAATCAGATTTATCATAACTAAATTCTGTATAAGTGTAAGGTTTATCAAGTATCTTTGAAGAAGATTGGTTTTTTACAACCACTGAGCCTGTTTTGCCATCTTCTTCCGGTAAAAGTATCACAGTGGTTTTTGACCCGCAGGCACAAAGAAAGATTAAACATAAAAGAATACTGATATATCGAAACATTGTAAATTCCTGTTATTCAACTTTAATAATGAATCGTGTTCCCCTGACACCCACTGATGCTCTTGGGGTAGAGAGCTTCACAGAGTCTGGAGAAAGCTTTCCTATTTTCCCTGAATTGTAGATGGCAGCTCCTTTTTTTAAATACATTGAAAAAGCGTAGGCTTCAATTTCAGGGTCAAATTTATAGTCGCTGATATTAAATTCAGTGTCCGGTCCGATTGTGATTGTCGTTCCATCAGTGAATATAATACCGGCATAACCTTTGTCCCCTGTTATCAAAGTATCAGTGTTCATAATCTGCAACCCTTGGTTCGCCTCCACAAAAGCTTCCCCTCTTTTGATTTTAACATCACCGGATACAGTTTTTAATAACCCTGCTTGCTGTTGAGCCCAGGCATTTGTAAAAAACACCAACAAGGCAATGATGGTAAATTTAATAATATTTTTCATTGACAAATCCTTATCCTAATCGTGCAAAAGGAGATATGGTTTATATGCCCTTTCTATTTAATTTCTGCAGTTGTTATCAATGTTTATTTGTTTCAAAGTCACGAATTCAGAGAATTGATAATATCGCCCACATATTCCGGCTTAAAACGCGTTTTATTCTTTTTATTGATTACCTGAAGAACACCGATCTTTTCTCCGTCATGGTTTTTAATGGGAAGACATAAAACGGATCGTGTCCTGAAATTGTTTTTCCTGTCAAATTCTTTGTTGAAATAGGGGAGCTCCCAGGCATCGGTTATGTTGAGCAGCTCACCCGTCTCAGCAACCCGCCCGCTTATGCCCTCGCCCAATGGCAAGCGGATTATATCAATGCATTCTGCTACTTTGGTCCAGAGCTCCTGCTTGTTCCGGTCCAAAATATAAAGACTTGTTCGTTCTGCAGCCATGATTTCTGTAATTTTACTGATGATGAGAAGAAACAAGCTGTCAAAGTCCAATTCCGATGCCAGATCAGAAGCCACAGATAGCAGTGACATCAATTGCATATTCAGCTCTGCCTGTTGGATCAAAAGCTGTTTGTTTTCCTCTTTTATTCTATGTTCATCGATAATCCGTACCAGCTTATTTTTCAGTTCCGCAATGGTAAATGGTTTTTTGATAAAATCCTTGGCTCCCGCTCGTAAAACCCTCTCATAAGAATAGTCGCTGCTGTATCCCGTAAGGATCATATAAGAGTTTTTTTGTGTTATTTTTTGGACTTCATACATCAGGTCAAGACCATTGATTATTTGGGCGTTGATATCAGCAATAATAATATCAAAATCCATTTTCTTTATCAGATCAAGGGCTTCCATGCCGTTTTTGACTGTCTTAACAATGAGGGAATGCGACACAATGATCTGGGTAATCATCTGTCTGATAGCAGTATCGTCATCCACTATGAGGATCTTTTCTGAATTCATTTTAGGAATTCGCTTAAGCTCCAAAAAAATGTTTTTTTGAAATTAATTAATACACATATTATTTTTAAATACGCTTATTTTTATGAATTTTCAAACCTTTTCTTTAAAGTGTTGACCAAGTCATTTCAAATAAATAAAAAAGGTTTTCAGATAAAATCTGAAAACCCTTGTTATTTATTGGTACCGGAGGCGAGACTTGAACTCGCAAGAGCTTGCGCCCGGAGGATTTTGAGTCCTCTGCGTCTACCAATTCCACCACTCCGGCATGAATGGTTCTTTTTTAAGATAAAATTTAGAATTTGTCAATGCAATTATGGTCAGGGAGGTGTCAAATTTCCAGAAGTTCATTAATTTGGCTTATCGTAATTTCGCCTTCCCGGATTATGATAGCAGAAGAGGCAGTAACATCTACAATGGTTGATCCTCTGCCGCCTTTTAAGGTGCCGGCATCCAGGACCAGGTCAGCCTGATCAATGATGGTGGATGATAGTTGATGGATCTGGTAACAGCCATTCTTGCCGGACAGGTTGGCACTTGTCCCGGTAATGGGAAAGTTAACATATTCAACAAGGGCTTTTGCAACGGGGTGGGCTGGAATTCTTATGCCGATTTTTCCCGTTCCGGCGGTTAAATATTTTGATATATGCTTTTTTGCTTCAAACACAAGGGTTATATTTCCCGTCCAGAAGGCATCCATTAGTGTGTATGCCTGCCTGGAAATTGAGGTAACAAGATTTGGGAGCATTTTTTTGTCCGGGACAAGGACAAGAATAGGGTTGTTCCATGGTCTTTGTTTTAAATGAAACACTTTTTTTATGGCAAATTCATCCAAAGCATTGGCAGCAACCCCGTAAAGACATTTGGCCGGAAAGATCACAATTCCATTTTTCTGGAGGATCTTTCCGGCTCTGGCAATACAATCAAGGTCAGGCGTTACAGGATCAATAGAGACTATTTTTTGTTCATCATGCAAAACTCTGGGCCTTTTTATTGACCTTGTCTGCCATTTCCTGTTTAAAGGCGGCAAGTTTCCGTGCTATCTCAGGATTTGAAACACCAAGAATCTGGGCTGCGAAAATGCCGGCATTATAGGCCCCTGATTTCCCTATGGCCATAGTGGCCACGGGAATTCCCGGAGGCATCTGAACGGTTGCCAGCAACGCATCCATGCCCTGGAGCGCTGATGAATCTATGGGTACCCCTAAAACAGGAAGTGTGGTATGGGCAGCTATGACGCCTGCCAGGTGGGCGGCATGGCCTGCACCGCAGATGATAACCTTTATTCCTTTTTCTTTTGCCTCAATGGCAAGTTTAGCTGCCCTTTCCGGGGTTCTGTGGGCAGACGACACAGTGACAGTGTAAGGGATGTCAAATTTTTTCAGTATGGACAGTGCTTTTTCCATGACGGGAAAATCAGAGTCACTTCCCATGATCACGCTCACCTGTGGGGGAATGGAAATTCGTTTTAAGGCCTTAGCTCCGATATCTTTGCGATAAAAGTGGTTGTCAAATGAAATTTTTGAACAGGCTTTATATGCAAGGTCAATGGCATCTTTAACAGTGTCACCCAGGGATGTAACCCCAATGACCCTGCCGCCTGCCGTGACGGCTTTACCGTCTTTTAGCGCTGTTCCAGCATGAAAGACCATAGTATCTTTAACATTGTTGGCCTCATCAAGACCGAAGATTTCTTTTCCTGTCTCATAGGCACCTGGATATCCACCTGAAGAAATCACCACGCACATGGCTGCTCTTGGGTCTATTTTTGTTGAATAATTGTGCAGGGTGCCGTCACAGCAGGCTTCCATCAGGGGTACCAGATCATTTTCAAGGCGCATGAGGATGGGCTGGGTTTCAGGATCTCCCAATCGAGTGTTAAATTCCAGCACTTTTATCTGGTCTTTATCCACCATAAGGCCTGCATAAAGAACGCCTTTAAATGGAGTACCTTCTTTGGCCATGCCCTGTACAGCCGGGATCATGACCTCGTTCATGGCCTTTTGGCGAAGCATGTGATCCAGAACGGGTGCAGGAGAGTAAGCTCCCATACCACCCGTATTTGGTCCTTCATCATTGTCAAAAATTCTTTTGTGATCCTGGGATTCCGGCAGGGGCAGGATAGTTTTACCATCTGTTAAGGCAATAAAAGAGGCTTCTTCTCCTTTAAGACATTCTTCCACAACCACAATGGTGCCGGCATCGCCAAAGGCATTTTCCTTGAGCATGGAATCAATGGCTTTATATGCTTTTTCAAGGGTTGAACAGATGATGACCCCTTTGCCGGCTGCAAGGCCGTCAGCCTTGATCACGCAGGGTGCACCAAGGGCTTTGGCATAGGTTTTGGCTTTGCCAGGGTCCGTAAATGCTTTTCCCATGGCACAGGGGATCTTGTATTTGAGCATATGCTGTTTTGAAAAATTCTTGCTGCCTTCAAGTTTTGCTGCAGCTTTGTTTGGGCCAAACACTTTTAACCCCATTGCTTCAAAGGTGTCAACAATACCTTCCACCAGAGGGCCTTCCGGACCTACAACAGTAAGATCAATTTTGTTTTCTTTGGCAAAGGCGGCCAGAGCAGTAATATTTTCTGCTGCAATGGGGACAGCTTCTGCAAGGTCTTTTGTTCCTGCATTTCCCGGGGCACAATATATTTTTTCCACTAAGGGACTTTTTGATATTTTCCATACCATTGTATGTTCACGACCACCACCACCAACAACTAGGACCTTCATACTGATCTCCTTAATTTTTGTTTTTTATGTTCTTGAATTGATAATTTAATGAGTTTGTCTAAGAGTCTGGTAAAGGAATATCCTGCCACCTCTGCAGACTGGGGAAAAAGGCTGGTTGCCGTCATCCCTGGAATGGTATTGGTTTCAAGAACAGATAAATTCTGACCATATAAGATCATGTCTGTTCTGGAATATCCTTTTAAAAAAAGGGCCTGATGCGCTTTGATGGCAAGTTCCTGAACTTTTTTTGTAATGGTGCCATCAATACGGGCAGGGCAGATTTCCCGGGTCACCCCGGCCGTGTATTTTGCCGTGTAATCAAAGAATTCATGACCTTCTCCAGGGATGATTTCAATGACGGGCAATGCCTCCAGTTCTTCATTACCAAGGACACCACAGGTCAGCTCAAGTCCTTTTATATATTTCTCAATAATAAGGGTATCATCATGTTGAAAACTTAATTTAATGGCATCTTGAAGATCTTTTGCTGTCTTGACAATGGTCATCCCCACACTTGACCCGGCACAGGCAGGTTTTACCACCAAAGGAATATCCAATGCATGGATAACCTTTAAGGGGTCAATTGTGTCAGCCATTGAAAATGAAAGATATGAAGGCGTAGGAACCCCTGCGCCTTCATAAAGCCTTTTGGCAACCAGTTTGTTCATGGCCATGGCACTTCCCAAGACCCCTGCACCCTGGTAGGGAATATTCAGTAGATCCAAAAGCCCCTGAACGGTTCCGTCTTCCCCAAAAGGGCCATGCAGGATGATCAGGGCAGCATCAATCTTGTCCGCATCAATGACAAGCTGTTTCAGGTCTGTTTTAGTATCATACAGTGTGATATCATATTTGTCCTTATCAAGGGCCTCAAGTACCTGTTTGCCACTGTTAAGGGAAACTTCTCTTTCCGAAGATACTCCGCCGGATAAAAGAGCCAGCCTGATTTTTTCCATAGTAAATTCCTGTTTTATATTGGTTTTTAAACATCAAGATATTTTTTTTAAAATTAATTTTATTAAACCCCTATCTGATTTGCAAGGCTTATTTTCTTGACACATATTAGGCGATGCTGTATCAAATATCATTTTAATTTAAAGAATTTAGATTAATTTAAAGAATTTAGACATGAAATCCAGACAAAGAAAAATTATCATTATCATTTTTTTGATCCTTTTTGCAGGAGCAGGTATCTGTGTTGCGGATGATGAAGTGAAAGAGGAGAAGATTTTATCCAATGAAGATCTTTTTGAGGGATTTGTTTATTATGCTGATAAGCAGAAAACAGTTTTGAAATCCGTAAAAAAAAAATTTGCCTCAAATCTGGATTCACATTACCTTGGCCTGGAAATTATAAAAGCCCTTTTTAAAGGCCCACAACTTGCCCATCTTGAGGCAACCTGGCCCAAAGGGACAAAAATCAATTCTTTTTTCATTACAGATGATGGGAAAGCATATATTGATGTGAGTCCGGAACCAGGAATGATGGAAAATATGGATACCCAGAGCGAACTTTTGGCAATATATTCAATGGTGAATTCGTTAACATTGAATATATCAAAAATAAAAATGGTTAAAATACTGATTCATGGAAAAGATGCCTTGACCCTTGCAGGTCACATAGATCTTGAATACTTTTATAAAACAAATATGTTGATGGTGAAATGAGTAAAAATATCAGTCAGTTCAGAAATATCGGAATCATGGCCCATATTGATGCGGGCAAAACCACTGTTACGGAAAGAATCCTCTATTACACGGGCAAGTCCTATAAAATTGGAGAAGTCCATGATGGTGAAGCAATCATGGACTGGATGCAGGATGAACAGGATAGAGGCATCACCATTACCTCTGCCGTGACCACCTGTGAATGGAAAAATTCTCTTATTCAAATTATTGATACACCGGGCCATGTTGATTTTACAGTTGAGGTGGAAAGAGCATTAAGGGTTCTGGATGGGGCCATTGGTGTTTTCTGTGCTGTGGGAGGTGTTGAACCCCAATCAGAGACTGTCTGGAGACAGGCAGATAGATATTCAGTTCCCAGGATGGCCTTTATTAATAAAATGGACAGGGTTGGCGCGGATTTTTTTGGTGCTGTCAATTCCATAAAAAAGAAGTTGATGGCAAACCCTGTGATACTGCAATTGCCCATGGGTTCTGAAGACAGGTTTGCCGGCGTCATTGATTTAATCAACATGAAACAGATCATATGGGATGATGAGACAAAGGGTGCTGAGTATTCAATAGATGACATTGCCCCTGAATTTGAAGAGATAGCAGACGAATATAGGGAAAAACTTCTTGAAGCTGTATCAGAAGTCAATGATGAGATAATGGAAAAATATCTTTCAGAAGAGGATATTTCCATTGAACAGATCAATAAAGCCATTCGTACTGCAACCATTTCAAGGCAGATTGTGCCTGTTTTTTGCGGAAGTGCTCTTAAAAATAAGGGAATTCAACCATTGTTAGATGGCATATCCTTATATTTACCAAGTCCTCAAGATGTTCCGCCCATTAAAGGTGTGCACCCGGAAACGGGTGAAGAATTGGAATTTTTACCCCAAAAAAAAGGCCCCCTGGCAGCCTTGATTTTCAAAGTTTCCATGATTGAAGGAAGAAAGCTTTCTTTTGCCAGGATATATTCAGGTAGAATGGAAGCAGGATCCGAGGTGTTTAATCCCTTTTTAAATAAAAAAGAAAAATTATCCAGAATTCTGCAAATGCATGCCAATAAAAGAGAGCGTTTAAAAGAAGCATCTGCAGGGCATATTATAGGTATTGTCGGGCTTAAGGACTCTGGAACCGGGGACACCCTGTGTTCCCAGGATTATCCGGTTTTTCTTGAAAAAATGGAATATGCATATCCTGTTATTTCCATTGCCATAGAGCCGAAAACCCACGCAGACCAGGAAAAATTAGATGAAGTGCTTGAAAAGTTCACCATGGAAGATCCGACTTTAAAGGTGAGCCTGGATGAAGAAACGGGTCAGACAATTTTATCCGGCATGGGGGAACTTCATCTTGAGATTATTATTTCACGGATGCTCAAAGAATTTAAAACCAATGTTAATGTGGGAAAACCCCAGGTCGTCTATCGGGAAATCCTTAATTCCAGGGCAAAAGGTCATGCTGTTTTTGAAAGAGAAATTTCCGGGAAAGGCCATTTTGCAGATATCAGTATCTGTCTTGAACCCTTAAACCGTGGAGATGGTATTACTTTTAAGTGTAATGCAGGCAATGATAAGATTCCTGAACAATATATCCCGGCTATTGAAAAAGGAATCCGGGAGAGCCTTGAGGGAGGATACCTTAAGGGATATCCTCTGGTTGATGTTGCCATAATTATTGAAGATGGTGGTTTTGATGAACGAAGTTCTGAACTTGCCTTTTCTGTAGGGGCATCCATGGCATGTAGGAATGCTTTGGAAAAGGGTGCTTTAGGTCTTCTTGAACCGATTATGGAAGTAGAGATTTTTGTTCCGGATAATTACATGGGTGATGCCATATCTGATTTAAATGCACGGGGCGGCAAGGTGGAATCCATCAGCCCGAAAATTGGTATCCAGGAGATAAAAGCCGTGGCTCCGCTGGCCAGAATGTTTGGGTATTCCACGGCGCTTAGATCTGTCACCCAGGGAAGGGGAACCTTTTCCATGAAGTTTTCCCGGTTTGATAAGGCATAGAAAGATATCAATTTTTTTTATAGTTTTTAGCGGATTTTTCTTTTAATTGATCTAATAGTTTTTTTGTTTTTTTGATCTCGGTTTCATCCTTTAAGCTATCCAATGCTTTGTTTAAATGGACAATGGCTGTTTTATTATTATTGATTTTAGAATAATAGACACCAAGATAATAATGTGAATCCCCTGGATTTTTTTCAAGCGACATAATATTTGCCAGGTGATAATATGCTTTTGGATATAAAGATGGGGCTTGATCGATTATGGCATTAAATAGATTTTTTGACTCTGAAAGATTTCTTAACTCAAGGTGTGCGGTTGCCTGGTGAAACCTGGCCATCAAACCCATGACCGGGTCCCTCTCAATTCCTTTAAGGACGTTGAGTGCTTTTTGGGGTTCCCCGTTGAGCAGATATATCCTGCCCATTTCAAGAAGTACCATTGGATCGAAAATGTTAATTGAGAGAGCTTCTTTCAGATGTGACAGTGCTTTTTCTATCATTAACTTTCTGGCATAAATAAGTCCCAGCCCATAATGGATGGCAGCAGAATCAGCAGCGATAGAGTTTGAAGGATTGCTCTTAAGTTGAGTCGTCAATAGGTTATATGTGGGTTCAATATCTGCGTAAAGCCCTAAAAGCCGGTATTTCACCATATTAAATCTGAAATCTTCATGGCATTTTGCCTTGTCTGACAAAGGGACGTAGTCTGAAAGAATGGTTTCAACATGGCCAATTCGGTTGCCCGTTCCAGGATGGGTCTTAACATAATCCGGAATATTTTCCACACCCCGATAGTCTGTGGCCCTTATTTTCATTAACCCTGACAAAAGTCCTTTTGGGTCAAAGCAGCTTTCTTTTAAAAACATAATGCCTTTTTCATCGGCTTCTGTTTCATTTTCCCGTGTAAAGGAAAGCATGGCTGTCTGGCCAATGGCCATTGTCCCCTGCATAATTGCTGCTCCGGCATCCCCACCTGATTTGCTGGCGATGATGGCACCTGCCAGCATGCCGGCAAGGCTGCCAATGCTGATATATTTTGAACGGTCAATGGATTCAGATACATGGCGGCTTGCGGCATGGGCAATTTCATGGCCGATGATGCCGGCCAGCTCATCTATGGAATCAAGGCCTGTAATCAATCCCCTATAGACAAAAATATTGGCGGCCGGGCTTGCAAAGGCATTAAAAACAGCATCATCCACAATGCGAAATGAGTAGTCAAAGGGGCCTTTTGGCAGAAAAGAAAGGATATGATTACCAACCCGGGTGACCATATGGTTGGCAATGGGGTCATTTAATATCATTGCCCGTTCCTGTATCATTTCCATGAATTCTTTTGAAATTTTCTTTTCTTCTGGAATGGATATGGCAAAGCTTGTGTTCAAGGAAAATAAAAGGAAAAAGAGAACGCAAAGAAAGATAAAAGCATTTATAATTTTATCAATGGAAATCATGGATGTTTATTCCCTTATTACTCAAACAATGAATGATCTGTCAATTATCAATAAAATCCATCAAAAAATCAATGTTTTTATCTTTCGCTCCGTTTATAGGGCTCTCCCAGCATGGCTGGTGCATTTAATTTTTTTGGATCTTTTAAACTGATCAGCAATAGAATTAAAAGTGTTGCAATATAAGGGAGCATGGCCAGGAAATTGGGTGATATTCCCAGGGGCTGCAGTAAATATTGTACGACAAAAATGCCACCAAAAAGGAATGCCGCCCAAATGGCACGTGCAGGGTTCCACAGGGCAAATATGGTCAGAGCTATGGCAATCCAGCCTCTTCCTGCGGTCATTCCCTCTATCCATGATTTTGAATAGGATATGGAAAGGTGGGCTCCTGCAAGGGCTGAAAAACCGCCTCCAATGATAATGCTGAAATATTTTAGTTTGAATACATTAACCCCTTGGGTTTCAGTGGCTTTCGGGTTTTCTCCCGTTGACCTGATCTGTATTCCAAGGCGGGTTCTTTCAAGGAAAAACCAGGCGGCCAGGGCAAGAAATATGGCGATATAGAAAAAGGGGCCCTGGGAGAAGAGAATTTTTCCCAAATAGGGAATATCTGATAAATAGGGAATGACCCAATCTTCCATTTTGATGGAAAGGGGTTTGCCCACATAGGGTTTGCCAAGCATACCGGAAAGGCCAAGGCCAAGCATGGTCATTGCAAGACCTGACACAACCTGGTTGGCCTGCAGGGTGACAGATGCAAAGGCATGGATGATGGAAAACATCATGCCTGCTGCCAGGGCTGCAAGAACGCCAAGCCAGGGATGGCCCGTTGTCATGGTGACAATAAAAGCTACCACGGCCCCCATTGCCATTACACCTTCAACCCCCAGGTTAAGGATGCCCGACCTTTCACAAATCACTTCTCCTGTTGTGGCAAGGAGTAAAGGGGTTCCTGCAACCATGGCTCTTTGAAGAGTTGAGATGATAATATCTTCCATCTATTATATCCTTATTTAGTGTTTGAACGGCTCGTAGAGGAGCAATGCTCACAAACTCACCCATCTACTGCGTTGCTGCAAAATCTTGCCAAATTATAAATCGGGCCTCATGTACAGTAGTACACTCCGGTTTCAAGATTTTTTGCGCCTTGTATATGGGCAACTTTGCGCCCAAACACGGGTTTTGCGGTCAAGCACTATTTTTTTGAAAACTGCAGGGTAATTTTATGGTTTAAAAAATAATCACCCATAATTAAAAATATTAATAAAGTGCCGTTCACTATTTGAACCGTGGCAGCAGGCAGTCCCAAAGATATCTGTATGGCATCGCCGCCCACCAGTATTCCGGCAAAAAATATTCCTGAAAGAACAGTATAGAGCGGATTTAATTTGGCAAGCCATGCAACAATGATGGCTGTAAATCCATAACCCGAGGAAATTGAAGCAGGATATCCAAGATAGTGATGAATGCCGGCCACTTCACCAACCCCGGCAAACCCGGCAAGGCCACCGCTGATGGCCATGAGGATCAGGCTTGTTTTTAAAAAATTTATTCCTGCATATTTTCCGGCATCCGGATTTTCACCCACCACCCTTGTTTCATATCCAAAGCGTGTTTTATAGATGACCACACTGAGCACAATGGCACAGATAATGGCTAAGATCAATGTGGCATAATGAATCCTTGACCCAGGGATCAGGCCTAAAATAGCAGAATCAGGAAGATTATTTGTTCCTGGAAATCCAAAGCGTGTTTTTCCTTTCCAGGGTCCTACAATGAGCATCATTAAAAATTCAGCACAGATATAGTTGAGCATCAGAGTGGATATTACTTCATTAATGGAGTATTTGATTTTCAGGATGGCTGGAATGATTCCCCAAAGCCCACCGCCGATGAAACCTGCCAGAAAAATTAAAGGAACGATAATATATGATGGTAAAGCCTCTCCAAAAGTAAGCCCCGTCCATGTAGCAAAAATTGCTCCCATCAGCATCTGGCCTTCAGCACCAATGTTCCAGAATTTCGCCCTGAAGGCAAGCGTAAGCCCCGCGCCTATAAGGATCAGGGGAATGGCTTTGGTAATGGTTTCCTTAATCCCATAAAAGGAACCAAATGATCCTGAAAAGATTTCAGAAATAGCGAAGATAGGGTTCACGCCAGCAATCAGGAAAATAATACTGATAACCACAAGCGCTGCCAAAAGAGAGAGAATATTGGTCATAAATGATCTTAGAGTGGTTATATCATATCTGTCAGTTGTCTTGATTTTTAGCATTCTTTTTTTCCCATTGAATCAATTCTTATTGAACCTGCCATCATCAGGCCGATATCAGAAAATCGTTGGTCGTCTGAATCTAGAATTGCCATTAATTCGCCATCAAAAATAACAGCAACCCGGTCACAAAGTTCAAATATTTCTTCAAGGTCTTCAGAAAACAAAAGCACGGCACTTCCTTGTTTCCTAAGCTCCAAAAGATGTTTTCTTAAGAATTCCGTGGCCCCGACATCCAGCCCATATGTGGGATGTGATGCCACCAGAAGTTGCGGCTGTTCACTGATTTCTCTTCCAAGGATGAGTTTTTGAATGTTCCCGCCGGAAAGATTGCGGATCTGGTTATTAATGGAATGGGTGGAGACTTTGAATTTATTAATAATGGTTTTGGTGTGATTTTTAATTTGATTGTATTTTAAAAAATAGCGTTGGGAAAATTTTTTTAAGTGATGCTGTTTTAAAATAGCATTATCATACAGAAAAAGGCCTGGAGCGATTCCAAACCGGATTCTTTCTTCCGGCACATGGGAAACACCTTTGTCATAAATGTGTCTTGGACTTTTGTTGGTGATATCCTTGCCATTCATTTTTACTTTGCCCGAAAAAATGGGTCTGATGCCCGTTATGGCTTCTGCAAGCTCGCGCTGCCCATTGCCGGAAACCCCTGCGATACCGAAAATTTCATTTTTAAAAAGTTCAAAAGAAATATTTTTTACAGCCAGAAGACCCTTGTCTCCAATGACATTGATATTTTCAACAGACAGGTTTTTTTTGCCTTTTGTAAGTTTTTCCCTGGTTGTAGTAAAGACAACATCCCTGCCCACCATCATCCGGGCAAGAGATTTTTTATCTGTATCTTTTGTGTCAGCATTGCCCACAATCCTGCCTTTTTGCAGTACCAGGACCCGGTCACAGATGTCCATGATTTCATCTAACTTGTGGGAAATGAAAATGATCATGTGGCCTTTGGCCTTCATTTCTCTTAATATGGAAATCAGTTCTTTGATTTCCAGGGGAGTCAGCACAGAGGTTGGTTCATCAAGGATAAGAAGATCAGCACCATTTAAAAGTGCCTTTATGATTTCCACCCGCTGCTGTTCCCCGGCTGAAAGCTGCCAGATCTTTTTTGTAATATCAATATGAAAATCAAATTGTTTAGAAAATTGTTCAACTTTGTCTTTGATTTTTATTTTGGGAAAGAAAAATGGTGTATCTTTATAGCCCAATGCAATATTTTCAATAACTGAATGATTCTGCACAAGCATAAAGTGCTGATGAACCATTCCAATGCCATGGTTGATGGATTCAACGGGATTGTTGATCCGTATGGTCCTATCATTTATCTTAATTTGTCCGGAATCTGGCTGGTACAGGCCATACAGGATATTCATCAAGGTGGTTTTTCCGGCCCCGTTTTCGCCTAAAAGCCCAAGGATTTCACCGGATTCAACAAAAAGATTAATATCCTGATTGGCATGGATACCATGAAATGATTTTGAGATTGCTTTCATTTCAAGGCGTTGTATTTTTTTCATAATGTTCTTTTAATAAAAAAGCCGGGAAAGCTTATCCCGGCTTTTTTATTGAATTGTAATTTTGTTAATTAGGAACGGAGCCTTCAACATTATCCACATAATACATAATGCCAATAAGGTCATCTTTTGAGGCTTTTTCTCCGGCTTTTATTTTCAGTGTTCCCTTATTATCGCTGATAGGCCCTGTGAAGGGATCAAATACATCAACGCCCTGTTTCATCTGTTCATATCGTTTTACAACAAGATCATAGGCAGAAATTTTACCAAAGTCCTTTGTATCAATCATCGCAGCCTTTAATTCTTTTACAAACTTGGGATTGATCATGTCGGTTTCACTACCGCCAAGGATGGCTGCTTTTTCTTTGGCAAGCCACCAGAGATCCTCATTGGTCCAGGTTTTATTATAAATGTCCCCAAGAATCTTGGCATACATGCCCCCCCAGTTCATGAGTTGTCCTGAAACAACAGAATCAACTCCATAGGGCTGCATGGGAGAATAATGACTGAAAGTATAAATCTGTTTGCCTTTTTCCGAATGCCTCTGGCCGACTTCAATGACTGCTGGAGTATCTTCGGTAAAGGCAAGGGCATCGCAACCTTCTCCAATCAAAGCTTCAGCAGCTTCTTTTGCTTTATCCGGTCCATACCAGGCATAAATCCATTTTACATTGAGTTTGGCCGCAGGGTTTGCAGCTTTAATCCCCAGGGCATAGGCATCAATATGGCGAACCAGTTCAGGGATTGGGAAAGCTGCCACATAACCGATCTTGTTTGTTTTGGTCAATGCGCCTGCCATAATTCCGTTCAAATAATACATCTGGTAAAGATCGCCAAAATAAGTTCCCACATTATCAGATCGCTTGAATCCTGAACAATGCATAAAAAGCTTATCAGGATATCGGGTGCCGGCATTAATGGTTTCGTCCATGAATCCAAAACTTGTGGTGAAAACCACATCGCATTTTTGCTGTTGAATAAGCCGGTCAATGATTCTTGCACAGTCTGCATCAGCAACAGATTCTACAAAAATAGTTTCCAGCCATGGGAATTTTTTTTCAGCATATTGTCGCCCCAGATCATGGGCATGGGTAAATCCATAATCGCCGACAGGACCGACATAAATAAAACCGGCCTTGAGCTTTTTGTCGCTGGCAAAGGCAGCTGCAGAAAATCCGAGACAAAATATAGAACATATTAATACCAATACCATCCATTTTTTCATTTATATTCACTCCTTCTATTAAGGTAATTAAAATTTTAAGGATAATACGATAATTAAATGTTTACAGTCAACAATTAGATTCTATAAAAATTAATCATAAGTGGACAGATTTCAAATAACAAGCAATCGCAAGGGGACAGATTTTAAATCTGCCCCCAATGTAAAGTATCAGTTTTCTATCGACAGGGCTTTTAAAATATGGTTGAATGAATTTCTTATATATATATAGCTATTATTATGGTGGAATAATGAATAGTATCAAAGAGATTTTAAATGAATCATCTGTTTTCAGCTCCCTTGGTGAAGAAGATATCCAAAGGCTGGGCGTACTTTTTGAAAAACGGGCAATAAACCCGGGAGACATCCTTGCAACAGCTAAAGATGCTGCACAATATTTTTTTCTATTAAATAATGGTACTATTTTACTTGCCATGGATGAAGGCAAATCCGTTGTTCTAAACACGGTCGGGGATTTTATCGGGCTGGAGCTTTTATCTCTCAAAGAGGTATATAAAACCACATTAACAGTTCTGGAAGCAGGGAGCGTGTTTGCCATACCAAGGCTGGATTTTTTAGCCTTTATTCAGGAAGATTCTGTTGCCGCTGACACCATTATGATGGCCTGGCAGGAATATCTTGATAAAACAGCATCATTTGCAAAAAATATAGAAGACATCAGTTTTCCATACAATTATTAATGGAGGTAGACGCTTGTACGGATTAGAAGCAATCAATGCCAACAATGGATGGGCTATTTCCGTGGTTGGCGTAACAATAGTATTTTCAGGCCTTGTCATGCTTTCCTTTGTTATTTCGCAACTTCACAAGGTATTGGCTTTGTGGGAAGATCCTTCAAAAATTAAAGCACTCTTTAAGGCAAAACAAAAAAAAGCGTCGCCGAAAGAACTTCCGGAAAAACAAATTGCCGACCTGGCAGTTTTCACGGAGAGTCAAAAAGAAGTTGCAAAACAATTTGCCCTTCTTGTGCGGACCATGGAAAATCATTTTTCATTACCAAGGCTGCTTCATCTTGCCCAGATCAGTGGATTAAAAGACCCCTGTTCAAACCTGAATAATTTTCTCAAAACAAAGATCATTATCCCCGATGGCTCAGGATTTTTTACATGGGACAAAGACATGTTTGACAAAACCATTTCATGATGGCACTGACCGTAAAAAAAATGACAGGAAAGAGGATATAATATGGATGCACTATTTTTAGAGTTTTATCATAACACAGGTTTTTATCTGTGGGATTACCGCTACCTTCTTATGATTGTTGTAGGGGTGGTGTTTATCTATCTTGGAATTGCAAAGGATTATGAACCTTTGCTTCTGGTGCCCATTGGTTTTGGTATTCTCATGGGAAATATTCCTATATTTAAGGGCTTAGGTTTAGGAATCTATGAGCCCAACTCAGTGCTTCATTATTTATATTTTGGTGTGACACAAGGGATATATCCTCCCCTTATCTTCCTTGGCATAGGAGCTATGACGGACTTTTCCACTCTTTTGGCAAGACCTATCCTAATGCTTTTAGGGGCTGCGGCGCAAACCGGTATTTTTATAACATTTTTGGGGGCATTGGCCCTTGGGTTTGCCCCCAGCGAAGCTGCTTCAATCGGGATTATCGGCGGGGCTGATGGTCCGACGGCTATCTTTCTTACGGCAAAATTAGCGCCGCATTTGATCGGTCCCATTGCCGTTGCTGCTTATTCATACATGGCTTTGGTTCCTGTTATCCAGCCGCCGATCATGAGACTTTTGACAACCAGAAAAGAACGTCTGATACGGATGGAAGAACACAGAGAAGTTACAAAAAGAGAAAAAATAATTTTCCCCATTGTTGCTTTTCTTCTCTGCTGTTTTCTGGCTCCGGCTGCTCTGCCATTGCTTGGGATGCTTTGTTTCGGCAACCTTTTAAAAGAGGCCGTTGTAACGGAAAGGCTTGCCCAGACCGCAAGAAATGCTCTCATTGATACGGCCACCATACTATTGGGGATTACCGTCGGGGCCAGTACCCAGGGAGATGTTTTCCTTACCCCAAGTTCTGTCTTGATTTTTGGTCTTGGTGCGCTTTCATTCGGTATCGCCACTGCAACCGGTGTTCTTTTTGCAAAATTCATGAATCTGTTTTTAAAATCAAAAATCAACCCCTTGTTAGGTGCTGCCGGTGTGTCTGCTGTGCCGGATTCAGCCCGGGTTGTTCAGATTGTGGGACAGAAAGAAGACCCCACAAACTTTTTGCTCATGCATGCCATGGCACCCAATGTGTCCGGTGTTATTGGATCAGCCATTGCTGCCGGTGTATTATGGAGTTTGATGGCTAAAATTTAATCCAGCCTCTGGATATTTGCCATCAGAAATTGTGTATAACCCGTTCCAGGATGATCGCCTTACGTACGCTGGATGGACATTGCTACAAGCTCTAACCTGAAGGTCACACGTAAGATTACTTTCGCTGACCGCCATGAACTCGCTCATTCTTCGCTCAAACACCAT
>CAYWGN010000011.1:0-48864 GCA_964457495.1 uncultured Desulfobacula sp. | reverse complement strand
GTTTTAACTTCTATTCGCTTTGACAAAAGCGGCATCACCTTGAGCCTGACCTCAAAATTCTTCACAGATACCATGCTTTTTTCATTGTATCCAACAGGATTACCTAATTGAAGATCTGTCAGTTTCACACCCACCCAGGGGAAGACAGATACATCTATGTCGTCACTAAGGGTAAAAGATCTACCTGTAGCCTCTGTAACTTTTTGTTCAATTATGGGTTTATATTTTTTAATATCAACAAATTGAGGAATAATAATGACGGCGGCAATAATAAGAACTAAAAAAATACCACCAATTATGAATAACCATTTAAGAATGCTTTTCATGGAATCTCTCCAAATATTTTGGTTAATGGTTAAAACAGAGTATAATCAAGAATCTCTATTATTTCCAGATAGAAAAAAAATATCTTCCCTTTTTACTACCGATTACACCACAGATAGTCAAATCCAAAATCAAATCCATACAAAAAAACTTCTGCTTAATATTGACTATAAGATTTGCAAAATTAAGCAGAGGTTTTTATTTTTTCCTGATTATAATACTGCCAGTGCCGCGTTATAATCGGGTTCATGGGTAATGTCATCAACAAGCTTTGCATGCAATATTTTATTGTTCTCGTCCAGAACAATAACCGCCCTTGCAGTCAACCCTTTTAAAGGGCCATCTTCAATCAAAAGTCCATAATCCTTTGCAAAATCTGGGTTGCGAAATAGCGAACCCGTCACCACATTTTCAATCCCTTCTGCACCGCAGAAACGTTTGTGAGCAAAGGGCAGATCTAGTGAAAGGCATATCACTAAAGTATTTTCAAGCTCTGATGCTTTTTGATTAAATGTTCTGACAGATGTTGCGCAAACATCTGTATCAATACTGGGGAAAATATTTAAAACTTTTCTTTTCCCGGAAAAATCCTCCAGGGAAAACTCGGATAAATCCTGTTTGACAGCTGAAAAATTTTTTACACTTTTTTCTTTACCTGGAAATTCTCCTGCCAGCTGTACATTATTTCCTGCTAATTTTGTTGTGGCCATTTGATATCTCCTTTTTTTTATAAAAATACTTGAAACAATACTGATTTTCAATCCCACCGATTTTATCTTTTTTAATTGTAATGGCTTGATCAACTTTTTTCAAGATGACCCTTACTTTTCCTTCATGGAAAGAGAAATTCTTTTTCTTTTCACATCTACTTCCAGGACTATTACCATTACCGCCTGCCGGACGGTGACAATTTCATTGGGATCTTTGACAAAACGATCTGCCATGTGACTGATATGAACAAGGCCGTCCTGGTGAACTCCGATGTCAACAAAGGCACCAAAGGCAGTAACATTTGTCACAATCCCCGGTACTTTCATTCCCGGTACAAGATCTTTTATATCATGGATGGTATCATCAAAAGAAAAGAGTTGAAACTCTTTTCTAGGATCACGGCCAGGGCTTGCCAGTTCTTTTGCAATATCTTTAAGTGTCGGCATACCAATAGTTTCCGTAACATACTGAGTCAATGGAAGCCTTTTTATCTCAAGGCTATTCATCATAAGGCCCTCAATGCTAAGCCCGACATCTTTTGCCATTTTTTCGACAATTTTATAGGATTCAGGATGGATACCGCTTCTATCCAAAAGATTGCCTGCATTATGAATTCTTAAAAACCCTGCGGCCTGCTCAAATGCCTTTGGCCCAAGTCTTGGTACCTTTAAAAAATCTTTTCTTGATCTGAAGGGACCATTTTCATTACGAAATAGAACCATATTAGTGGCAATGGTATCATTCAGGCCAGATACCCGGCAAAGCAATTCCCTGCTGGCTGTGTTGGCTTCAACCCCGACCTGATTCACACAGGATACCACCACATCATCCAGGGATTTTCTCAATAATTTTTGATCCACATCATGCTGATACTGCCCCACACCAATGGATTTTGGATCCAGCTTGACAAGCTCGGCCAATGGGTCCAAAAGTCTCCTGCCAATGGAAACAGCACCTCTGACCGTGATATCGTGATCAGGAAATTCTTCTCTGGCAAGTTTTGATGCCGAATAAATGGAAGCCCCGCTCTCATCCACCATTACAATATGAATATTGCTATCCAGATCCAGTCCCTTTACAAACGCCTCCGTCTCCCTTCCTGCCGTTCCATTACCAATGGCAATGGCCTCAATCTTGTATGTTTTCACGAGATTTAACACAATCTTTTTTGCTTTTTCATCATTGTTGTGATGGGGAAAAATAAGATCATGGTGCAAAAGCTGCCCCTGTGCATCAAGGCAGACCACCTTACATCCTGTTCTAAACCCGGGATCAATTGCAAGGATTCTTTTCTGACCCATGGGGGCAGACAACAAAAGTTCCTTTAAATTTGCCGCAAAAATATTGATGGCAGTTTCATCTGCCAATGATTTTAATTGATGAGTATATTCTTTTTCAATGGATTTGGATAACAGCCTTTTATAGCTGTCTTTTATGGCTATGATGACTTCCAGTGCTGATTTGGATTGATTTTTGATATACTTTCTTTCAATCAGGCGTAAAGCATTTTCTTCCCCGGGTAGAACATGTACTGAAAGGATAGACTCTTTTTGTCCCCTGAGTATGGCCAGGATCCTGTGGGAAGGTGCTTTGCAGGCAATTTCCGTCCAGTCAAAATAATCCTTAAATTTTATGCCCTCCTCTTCTTTTCCCTTTTTTACCATGGATCGGATTTGCCCGGTTTTCAAAAACAACTCCCTGATACCGGCCCTGATTTGCACATCTTCATTGATGATTTCCGCAACAATATCCCTGGCACCGGATAGGGCATCTTCAACAGATTCAACCTCTTTTTCAGATGAAAGATATTTTTTTGCTTCAATCAAAGGATCCTGATTCGATTGATTCAAAAGGAATAAAGCAAGAGGTTCCAGGCCTTTTTCCGTTGCCATTTGTGCCCGGGTTATTTTCTTTGGTCGATATTTTTCATAATAATCCTCAAGATCGGTCATTGAATTGGCATTTTGGATGTCTGTCAACAGGATTTGTGTTAAAAGTTCACGTTCCTTTAAAGACTTAAGTATCGCCTCTTTCCGATCATTCAGCGCATTCAATTGTTCTATTCGGTCTCGAATGGCAGCAATGACAACTTCATCAAGAGATCCGCTCTTTTCTTTTCGATACCGGGCAATAAAAGGTATGGTAGCACCCTGGTCCAACAATTGCTCAACTGCCAAAACCTGTGAATTACTTAACTTCATTTCTGAGCTGATAATATTGATCATTTCCATGGACACACTAAATAAACCCTTTTATTTTCATACAGTCAAATGGGGAAAAAGTATCCGGGAACCAATAAGGATACAACCCAAAAAAAAATTCCTTTTTTGCAAATTTTAAACTACCCTATATAATACGTCTCCCAAATGAAACTATCAACAGAATGATTGTCACCCTTTGAAAAAAAAATCATATTCTTCGCCGTGTATTGATAAAAGATGATGATACTCTAACAAAACTTTGCGGTTATCCTGTTAAAAATTAAAGCTTTACCTATTTACAGGCAGTTGCACAAGTGGTATGGATAAAAAACTCTAAAGAAGGGTTATGAAAAAATTAATCATATTCATACTTTTATCCTTACTTCCTTGTATGGCCCAGGCCAAACACTATCAGTGGGTTGAAAATGGGATCCACCATTTTAGCAACTGCAAGAAACCACCAGACCAAAGAGGTATTTTCACTTTAACTGAAAAGCAACCAGCCCCTGCGACCAAGGCAGAAGAACAAGAGTCTGAAATAAATGAGACGATAAAAAAAATTGAAGAACGTAACGATAAGGTTGAGACACTCAAAGAAACCTATATAAAGCCCGGTGTGGAAGCAGTCAAAAACATAATCCAACTCATTTTACCTGAGTCAAAGTAAATCATAGAGACCTGTATCTCTTAAAGCTCTCCGCCTGTTCAAATATCTCTTTCAATATCTCATCCTTTCAATTTGAACTTGTAAACAATCCTCACAAGTTGCCTTTTTGTCCAACTCCCTTAAAATATTCTAATTTATCTGAGTTTTTATCTCCCCTGAAATAGTCAACCCAGATAGAGCTATCCACTAAGACCGGCATTCTCTGTCCCATAATTGGTTCATATCGATATCAAGATCAACCTTGCCCCGTGTCATTACCATTTTGATTTTCTCTATCGGCTTGATTTCTTTACGCTCTTTTTCCGACAGCGTTACGCCTTCATCACACTCCCTGACTTCCACCCATTGTGGCCGGATGTTGATAATCTTTTTATACAAATCATAGGCAATTTGCCTGCTGGATGATCCGAAACTGGGTGCCTTGGTGTGATTTCACACGGTAGCCGACAGAGATTGTAGTACTTTACAACCTTTGTTTGTGTTTTTCCCTCAATCGCCCCATGCGGAGTGGTGTGTCGGAAATCCCGACATACCAGTTTTTCAGCCAGCTCTCCTTCTTTAAAAATATTCCTGATGTGCTCGGTGATGGTGGTTCTGCCCTTACCAAACAGTTCTGCCATGTGTGCCTGTGTCAGCCAGACTGTTTCCTCTTCGAGCTGTGTCGATTTTCAACGCTATGTCATTCTGCTTGGCATTTTTCTTCAAGTATTTCCATCGGGATTCTTCTGACAGATAGAACACATTCTTCATATGGATTTTTGTTTTTTAACGGCTGTCTTTTTTGCCATTCAATTCCTCTTCTTTGACCGCCAGGGACGGCGGTCGCCTTTGGGCAAGTTCATTTATTTTCATAGAGTCAAGTAATTATGCTGATCTTTATACCATAAAAAATGGTATGCTATCCAACCCAGAACGATTTAAAATTTTAATTCCTAATGCAGTATCAAAACAAATGATAGTTGTAAATAGGCATAAACCCCCTAATTTTGAAGAAAAAATCATATAGGTATCAACATTTGGTTTGACTATGATCAAGGATATTCTGATAATGCTGGGGATTCTTTTTCCCTACATTTTTGTAACGCGGCACATAATCTAAGGAATTTGAGCAAATGAACTAAGGTTTTTGAAAAATAATATTTTTTTTAAATCAATGACGTAAAAATTCTAATGGGATTTTGTCATCTCGGCTACAGTTACTCCAATAAAGAACATTCCAGCAGATACTCCCTGAATAAATTATATTTCCACTATAGTTGATTTATTCTAATTCCTTTACAGACATTTTAAATATTGATACAGAATACTCGTTCCAGATTTTTAATTAATTTGATGGAATATCATTCAAATTTAAAAGATATGCGACAGTTGAGTCTTTGATTGATCTCACAAAAGTAACTTTTGATTTGGAATGATTTAAAACAGGGCTTTGTCGTTATTTGAAATTTGTGAGTTATTGTCAAATGTTGTGTATGGCATCAGGCAGCGTTCCTTTCCTGTTCTATCCCATTTACAAATTTAACACCCACAATCAATTGTCCTAATTTTTCGTAATGATGCAGCTTTATCCAATTTTTCTCTGCTGATTTACAAAGCTTAAAAGCCATTGACAAAAAAGATTTCGAAGAGAAACAACCCCTTACTTTAGCTGTCCTCAATTTCACAGTAGCAAATGTCGATTCAATTGGATTTGATGTCCTGGTGTGTCTCCAATGCGCAGCAGGAAAAGCATAAAAATTTAATAATTTCGGAGATCGATTTCAACACTCTTTACAAGCCGATTTGATCAAAAAAAAACGGCCGGGAACAAACCTCCCGCCTTCCCGCAGACATAATTCCCAGCCATTTTAGTTTGTTCTTACAAAAATCCGGTTATCGTGCAACCTTTAACATTTCCTCCATTTCTGCATTAATTTCATTAACATAACTCTTAACAGGAATATACCACTGAATATTATCTATGGCTTCGGGTGGATAGGCATCATTTATTAATTGCTGACGTTCAGCAGGTATTAAATTGACTGCACCCTTTACTGCTGACAAAAAACCGGTCTTATCAATAATTTGTGCTCCTCTTTTCTTTGTGAGCATAAAATTAATAAATTTATACGCGGCTTCAATATTTTCCGCTCCGGCCGATATTGCATAGGTATCAATCCAGCCTAGGCCACCTTCTTTGGGTAGATAGAATTTAATATCAGGATTTTTTTCGTTTAAGAAAAATGCCGTACCATCCCAACCCTGAGCGATCCAACACTCTTCGCTAAGCATCAAATCAATATTTTCCTGCCGTGTCGTCCAATAGGTTTTGATATTCTTTTTCTTGGATGAAAGAAATATCAGCATCTCTTCCATCATTTTCCGGTAGATCTCTTTGTTACTGTTATTGCCGTAATAGTCAAGTCCATGGCCCAAAGCTGCGGTTGCAAATGTATGCCAAGTATAGCGAGTGGTCACACGCCCTTTATATTTATCGTCGTAAAGGTCCATATAGGAATAAACATCTTTATTTATTTTTTTTGTGTTTACCATTATCCCTATGGTACCCCAGTTAAAAGGGATAGCGTATTGTTTACCATCAATTGTTGCGGCTGTCTTGGTGCCTTCGACCAAACTTGGAAGGAGATTGTCCATAATTAATATTTTTGAAAAATCCAGGGGCTGAAAAATTTTGAACGCTTTCTGAGCATCCATGATTTTGTTATGGGTCGGCTGTACAAGATCATAGCCTTCACCTCCGGTAGCCCTTAGTCTGCTGATGGCTTCACCAACATCAGAAAAGTAAGTAACTAATAGCTTGATTCCGGTTTCTTTCTCAAAATCTTTTTTAATTTCTTCAGGCACGTAGCCTTCCCAGGTCAATATCGACAATTCTTTATTATTACCGGCGGCCAGAACATTCTGCCAGCTACCTAAAATAAAGGCTGAAATGACTACAACCATAGTTATGAGCCAGATCGATTTCAGGTTTCTTAGCAGTGAAATTTTTTTATTATACATTTTTGTTCTCCTTCTTAAATTGATAATTTAGTATTAATTCTTAGGTTCTTCCATTTGTTTTGTTTATCACCCCCTTTCTTATGCTCAATTCAATACTTTTTGTTCTCCGATACAGAAACAGCGATCAGCCCCAAAATTGAAGTAAAAAGCATAAGGATTACGCTGATGGCGTTAATTTCCGGCGTAATAGAAAACCGCAACTTGGAAAATAGAAGTATCGGCAAAGTGGGTTTGGAACCAACGAGAAACAAAGTTGTAGCAAAATTTTCAAAAGATAGCAGGAAGGCAAGAATTCCTGCGCTGAAAATAGCAGGAAACAACTGAGGCAGCGTAATACTGAAAATTGCGTCCCAATGACTCGCACCCAAATCCATGGCCGCCTCCTCCAGTTCTAAAGGAAACTTGCGCAAGCGTGAACTTATCACCAGTGTTGTAATTGTACAAATAAAACAGAATTGGCCCAATACAACCAGTAATAATCCCGGGCGCAAAATTGTAATAAAAATATTGGCAAGGTCAGGTCCCAGAACTGACCGTAGAAAACCGATTAATTCATTGGAAAAAACCAAAAGGGAGATGCCCAGAATTACACCTGGAATTACAAGGGGTAAAATCATTGCGATATAAAGAATCTGTTTACCCCAAAAATTTTCACGTATAAAAAGAAACGAACTGGTAGTCCCGACAATCAGGCTTAGAATTGCTACCATGAATGATACTTTCAGACTCGTGCCAATGGAGCGCAGCAACTTAATATCATTGAAGATCCCCATCCTTCCATCATCGCTACTGTAAAACCAATCAAGAGTTCCACCCTGCCACGGAAAAGATGGGACCTCACTGTTGTTGAAAGCGATGATACCATTTATGATGAGCGGTACAAATAGAAAAAGAAAAAAAGCAACAATGTAAAATATATAGATGGTTTTCAGTGTCATGGAAGTTCCTGGTTTTCTGCTGCTCATTTTATGACCTCCGTCAACTTTTGACGTGATACCTTTAGACCGATCCACACAAGAAAACTACTTAAAATAAGCAGCAGAAAACCAAAGGCAGAGCCTTGGTTCCAGTTCCAAGCTATAATAAACTGGTGGTAGATTGTTTGAGTAAAGTAAAGACTGTTTTTGCCCCCCAACATGACTGGGGTTAAGTAATTGCCCAGTGTTATCATAAAAACGATAATGCATCCCGCCATGACACCCGGTATGCTGTGTGGCCATATAATCTCCCACAGGATGGTCCATCTGCTTGCGCCTAGATCCTGGCCCGCTTCGATCAGCGAATCATCTAAACTCTCAAGAACGCTGTATATGGGAAGCAGCATAAACAAAAGTGAGACATAGACAAGACCCACAAATATAGCATTATCATTATAGAGCATCTCGATAGGCTCTGATAAAATTCCAAGACTAAGCAAGATCCAATTTATTACTCCGGTTTCCCTTAGCATAATCATCCAGCTATAAGTTCTTACCAGTTCGCTGATCCAAAATGGTAGCATCACTATAATGATTAAGCCTATCTGCCAGCGCCCCTTGAGCAGCTTGGCAATGAAAAAGGCGGTGGGAAAACAAATAACCAAAGACATAAAGGTGCTTAAGATAGCATATACGGCTGTACGTAGAAGTATTTTCCAATAAATAGGGTTAGTAAAAAATCGCAGATAGTTCCCCATATAAAAACCTTCCTCTGGATGGCGATTTTGCAGGAAGGATAACCAAAAAAGCTGAATATGTGGTATTATCAGAAGGCCAACAATCCATAACAATAAAGGAGCCAGGCAGATAATCCTAAACCAGGGAAACGGTTTGGCATTTATTTCTGAAATAGTCTCGAGTGCTTCCAATTTTTATTCCTCCCCGACATTCATATCAATATCAGCCAATGCTCTGGTTGAAAAACATAGAGTATCATTGGGATTCCAGACTACTTGAACCTGGTCTGCAACCGAAAACGACCTTGCACGGGTAGCATGGGCTATGGCCACCTTGAGCTGGAAGTCTTCGGCTAACTCGACGATATAGCTCCGTATATGACCCTCAAAAATAATCTCTCTGATTAACCCGGGAAAAGACTGATAGCCTTTAGATACCGGATCATCCGGAGGCTGCAGCCGGATATTTTGTGGGCGTAGAAAACAGAGCGCTTCACGTTCATCGCCAAGTTCGGGTTGAGGAATCCCTTTTACTTTCAGGGGACCTATGCTTATGGTTACAGATTCATTACTTTTAGCAAACACCCTGCCAGAAAACCTATTCGCATCACCCACGAAAGCTGCTACAAAGGGTGTTGCCGGTGCATTATAGAGTTCTTCAGGTGTACCTATTTGCTCCATTTCGCCCTTAAGCATGACACCCACCTGATCACTCATGGTCATGGCCTCTCCCTGGTCATGGGTTATATAAATAAAAGTTGTGCCTACCTTATTCTGGAGCTTTTTCAATTCCAGTTTCATGTGTTCCCGAAGCTTCAGGTCAAGTGCACCTAAAGGCTCATCAAGGAGTAGTACAGTGGGCTCTAAAACTAGAGAGCGCGCAATGGCCACACGCTGTTTCTGCCCCCCGGATAGCTGATTAGGATATCTGCTTTCAAAGCCTTGCAGGCCAACACGTTCGAGCATATTAGTAACACGCTGCTTAATTTCGTTTTTAGGTATTTTGAGACGTTGTAGACCAAAAGAAACGTTATTGAAAATCGTTTTCAATGGAAAGAGAGCGAGGTGCTGGAAGACCAGGTTGGTGCGCCGCCTGTTGGGAGGTACATTGTTTACACATTCATTGCCTATAAGAATTTCTCCTCGGTTAGGCACCTCAAAACCGGAAATCATTCTCAAGACTGTGGTTTTACCACAACCGCTTGGACCCAAAATAGAAAAGAAAGAGCCTCGCTCTACGGAAAAAGAGATATTGTTTACTGCATTGAAATTACCAAAAGTTTTAGTAAGATTTTTAACTTCTACGTCTATTATATCTGCTACCATATTTTGTTCCTCTTAATATGTTTTAGGATAATGACTGCCAACTCTGAGGCCCCTTTCTAAAAAAATATTACTATATCATATCCTCCAAAAAAGTATAGAATTAAATGATTATCCGTATAGCTATCCCGCCAACTATTTTTGGGTATTATCAAAAGACAAGACCTTCTTTTGTTTCAGTTATGGCAATTCAAGTCTTGCCTTGAGAGCCTGCGATGGTATCCCTTGAGATGACCACCCCCTAGTCTTATAATATTCATCCAGCATAATTTCTAAAGGCGGCAGGTTGGGTATATACCCTTCAGCCGTTTTAGGAACATTTAAAATCCTTTTGGGCAGGGTATCGTCTTTTCTCGTTATTCCCCGATCAACATTGATCAGCCGCTTGAGATTAAAGGATCTTTCACCATGCAGTAGCAGGTCTTTCATTGTATCCTGGCTGCCGGTAACGTATCGGTATGCCTCGGCCAACGGCCCGATGGTCCACCCGCCATTCTGGGCAAACTTGCAGCTCTTAAGAGAATCCAAAACATTCATGATATTCTGACTGAGAGCAGTAAGCTTACCTTTACCCTCGACCACAAACGATCCAGGAGGTTTATGCCCCAGTTCCGGCAATTCCAGCTTTGATTCATAAAGATGGGTCTGCCCCTCCATGTGATGGGCTCCCCGGTTGCCTGTTGCGTAATTGCAGGCCATGCCGTTATAAACCCTGGGATCGTGACCGGCCAGCCCCAATCCCTTGACATGCATGGCAAATTCCATTGACTTACCGCCGATATGTTCTGCAGCCCGGACCAGACCCTGGTTCAGGACAGCACCGATGTGGCGCCCCTCACAGATCATACGAACAGCCTCCAGCATGGCATCGGCATTGCCCCACTCTAGAGACACACCGCCACAGTCAGAGGCATTGATCAGTCCGTGTTCATGGCACTCCATGGCAAAGGCTACCATGTGGCCCGTTTCCATGGTGTCGATGCCATGGCGATTACACAATTCATTAGCAAGGCAGACAGCCTCTAAATTATCCACCAGGCAGTTGGCTCCCAAAAAGGCCAGGGTTTCATATTCAGGACCGGCCCCGGTGGAGGTTTTATACTGGCCCTGTTTCACTGTAACTGTCTTGCCGCAGCCGATCACGCAACCGTCGCAGAAATAATTTTTCTCAAGAAGGCCCTTTTCCTTCATAACTGGTCCGGAAAGGGCCTGGGCTCCTTTTTTCCACCTGTTCTGGTACTTGAAGTTCTGGACCGGCAGGCTGCCGACCTCTTCGGTTCCCTGGATCATTGAGGGAGTACCGTATTTTTTCATCTGGCCCAGTCTGTCAGACACCTGTCCTGCATGGAATTTGACCAGTTTTTTCAACCCTTCTGGATCGGCCACACCTACCTTTTTTTTCCCGTAAGTCACTAGGGCCTTGATCTTTTTGTCGGCCATCACCGCGCCCAAACCGCACCGGCCAGCTGCCCTGGAATGGGCGCCATGGTGCATGATGGAAGCGATGAGAGCCCCTTTTTCCGCGCCCGGACCTATGGAGGCCACTTCTGCCTTAGGCAGGGTCTCCTCTCTCAAGAGAGATTCAATATCAAAGGTATCCACCCCCCACAAATGATCGGCCGGCCGGATTTCAACCCTGTTTTCGTTAATCCACAGATACACAGGGGAAGCAGATTTGCCGTTGATGATCACGCCGTCAAATCCGGCCGCTTTCAGGGCTTTGCCCCAGGTGCCGCCCACGTCCGCTTCGCCAAAAATACCCGTCAAGGGCGAAAGTGCTACCACCTGATGACGTCCCGAGGTGATGGACCGGGTGCTGCAGAGTGGACCGGTCATAAAAATAATCGGATTGTCTGAATCTTCAGGCCTTGTTGAAGGGCTGATGGCATCATAAAGATACCTGGCCGCCAGGCCCGATCCGCCGATATATTTTTTGGTCCAATCCATATTCAAGGGTTCCTGATTGACCTGCCCTGTTGTGAGATCAACCCGTAATATTTGTCCCATATATCCATTAATTGTCATGCCCAATACTCCTATACTTCCTGGTTAAAGCCCTATACTGCAAAAAAAGTATCCCCCTGGAGGGATACTTTTTTTTAAAATTAATCTTCGTATTCCATGTCCGACTCCAGCAAGGCATCATCAATCACGGACATGGCAAAGTCTATATCCTCTTTGGTGATGGTCAGCGGTGGCGTCAAAACAAGGACACTGGCGGCTCCTGCCATAATATAGACTCCTGATTCCATGGCCTTGGATAGCACCTTGCCCTTTGAATTCCCAGGCCGCGGCGGTTCCATCAGGGCCTCGTGGATAGGCTCCCTGGTCTCTCGGTTCTTGACCAATTCCATTCCGCAAAAAAGACCTTTGCCCCTAACTTCCCCGACACTGGGATGCTTGTCCTGCAATTGGAGCATTTTGCTCATCAGGTAATCGCCCATCTCAGCAGAACGGGCAACAAGGTTGTCTTCATGGAAGATCTGGAGATTGGCTACGCCCGAGGCCATGGCCAGCGGATGGCCGGAATAAGTGTGACCATGCAGGTAGGGTGAAGTTTCAAACTTCTCTGCTACCCAATCCCGCATGGCAGTGGCTCCAAGGGGTACATAACCGCCGTTAATCCCCTTGGCCATGGTCATGATATCTGGAACGACATCCCAATTCTGAACCCCGAACCACTTGCCGGTTCGACCAAAACCGGTCATGACCTCGTCTGCAATGAGAAGCATCTCATACTTGTCGCAAATCTTGCGTACCTGCTGCCAATAACCATCCGGGGGAACAATGATCCCTCCCGGTCCAAAAATCGGCTCGGCAACAAAAGCTGCAACGCGTTTTGCCCCACCTTCCCGGATGATAATATTTTCCAGATGTTTAGCACAATGCAAATCGCATTCCGGATGGGTGTGCCCAAAGGGACAACGGTAACAATAAGGCTCAAGACAGTGAACAAAACCTGGAAGGGCGGGTTCATAGCTCCAGTTACGGAATTCTGCAGAAAGCGACATGGAGCCATAGGTAGACCCATGATATGCGCGGTAACGGGAAATAATCTTATTTTTTCCGGTAATCATGCGAGCAATCTTGATTGCGCTTTCGTTGGCCTCTGTACCACCGGTTGAAAAAAAGACTTTATTGATGTCACCGGGCAAAACATCGGTCAGCATCTTGCCAAACAAAGCCTTTGGCGGTGTGGCGAATTGGGAATTTATGGACCCTAACCTACCGACCTGATCTGATATGGCTTTGATCATACGCTTATCTGCATGACCAATATTACAGAAAACAAACTGGGAAGTGAAATCCAGGTATTTTTTCCCATCAGAGTCATAGAAGTAATTCCCCTTTGCACGGTCTACGACCAAAGGGTTCAACCCCTTTTGGGGTGCCCAAGGGGTCAGGACGTGTTTTCGCTCATATTCCCTAACTGTATCTGCATCCAAAGTTTTTCCGAAATTTATTTTTTCTAAATATTTTTTACCCATTTTAGTTTACTCCAATTATAGTTGTTGTCTTTTGCAAATCCCGCTAAAACCTGCTTGATTGGACAGGCTTTTATGCGTTTAAATTAAGCTAAAAAAATATTACTTCATCGCAACAGGTATGGAATCTCAACATAAAGTGCTTTGTTGGGACACTCTACTTCACAGGGCAGGCAGAACCAGCATGTCCTGAATTTGCCAAAAGGAGCGCCACAGGAATAACAGCGTTGTGCTTCTTTGCGTGCCCTATCTGAGTCATAAGAATTTTCAAGCTCTTTAAAGTCTCCCTTTCCTTTGCATTGATGGCTCGATAAAATGTTTCGTTTTGATCCGCTGCCCCGCAAGGTGTCTATTTCAAAATCAGTTTCAATAGGGCCTTCATAAGCTCGTCCGTATTTCAAGTGCTCCCCTTTAACAAATCTGTGTACGGATTCAGCAGCACATCGTCCTTTTGCCATGGCATCAATAATAGTTGAAGGGCCTGTGACAACATCACCTGCTATAAAGATCACTTCATCAGGGGTCTGAAGTGTAATGGGATCAATTTGAGCAATAATATCCGCAGATAAGCCTAAGGTTTCAAGAAATGATGTGTCAGCTGTCTGTCCAATGGCTACGATCACAGAATCAGCGTCAACTGATTTGAGTTCACATGAATCAAAAGCAGGGCTGAAGCTTCCACAGCTGTCAAAAACACTTGTACAGCGCATGAATTCAACACTGGAAAGTTTTCCATCAATAAAGAAAAAATTCGGGCTTCCCCAGGAGCACTTCAATTTAATCCCTTCGGATTTTGCAGTATCAAGATCTTCCTTAATGGCCGGGACTTCATTTTCCGACTCAAGACAAATCATGGAAACATCTTGTGCCCCCTTTCGAAGCGCTGTCTGGGCAGCATCCACTGCAACATTTCCGCCCCCGATGACCACAACTTTCTTGCCCAGTTCAATTTGTTGGCCGGAACGGGCTTCTTTCAGAAAAGGCAGTCCATGATATACGCCGGGAAGATCCTCTCCCTTTATATTCAGTTTCCCGTGTACAGGGCATCCTGTGGCAACGATAATAGCCTGGACTTCATTTTTGAGCTGGTCAATGGTTTTATCTTTGCCGATGGCTATATTACAATTGAAAACAACCCCCATCCGGGTGAGCATTTCAATTTCCCGGTCAAGGGCAGCCTTAGGCAGCCTGAATTCAGGTATGCCCCAACGCAGCATTCCGCCGGGTTCATCCTGAGCATCAAACACGGTAACTGCATGGCCATGGATTCGCAAGTCATAGGCGGCCATCATCCCGGCAGGACCTGATCCGATAATTGCTATTTTTTTGCCGCTGTCCTTTGCTGTTTTCGGGATAGCAGCATCCAGTTCATCAAACTGATCTGCCAGGTAGCGTTTTAATCCCCTGATAGCAACAGCTTCACCATCCATTTTTTTATGATGACAATTCTCTTCGCACGGATGGGTGCAGATTCGTCCTAAAATCCCCGGGAAAGGCAGGGTTTGCCTTAAAAGTGCAATTGCCTCATCTTCCTTTTCCCTGGCAATGAGCTGAACATACCCCTGACAATTTACTCCCAGAGGGCAGGCACTGCGACACGGTGCCAATTTCATCCTTAAATTGTCCATGATGCATGTTTCTACACAAATACCACATGCCGTGCATTTGTCAGTGTCAATAACGATATTATCGGAAAGACATTCTAACAGATTTGCTCTCTTCACTTGCTTTCCCCCTTAAGCTTGATGATCTCTTTGTGGGAAACCCTGACATCTTCAGGTGAATCTCCCTGGCTTAAGACAATATGTTTCTTAAAGTCTGTATCATTTTTTTCCGGATAATCACTTCTCATGTGCCAGACACCCCAGCGGCTCTCTTTTCTTTCTTTGGATGCCACGGCACTCATGGTGGCACACTGGATGATATTTTCCACTTCATAAACCTTGAACAGATCGTGCATGTCGTTTACCCGTACCATTGTATTGAGTTCTTCACGAAATCTGTCCATCCACCACAGGGCTTTATCCAGCTTGAATTCATTTTTAGGCGGCCTGATATAATCGTTGATTATTCGTCTGACCTTATATTCAAATTCTTCCACAGGAATGGAATTATTTTTTTGAGCCAGTCTTTTTTCTTTTATCTTAAGGAAATTATTAATCTGGTCGGTTATTTTTTCCTGATCAGGTGTTATATCTCCCAATTGGTTGGCATATTCAGTTGCATTTTCTGCTGCGATCTCTCCAAAGATAAATGCTCCTGACAGATGCCCCCGGGCAACCAGTGAAGTGTCACCGGCAGCATAAAGGCCGGGCACATTGCTTTGGGCCTTTTCATCCACGCAGACCCCGGTTAAACCATGGCCGCCGCAAAGAAAGGTTTCCGTTGGCCACAACTCGATTTCTCCAGACCTGAAATTTATCCCCCGGCCCTCATAGAAGCGTTCACAAACAGGGCGTTCTGTTGTAAAGAGAAGCTCTTCAATCTCCTGGATTTTTTCTTCGGGGAGATGATCCATCCTGATTCTCAAAGGACCTTTTTCATTATAGTGATCCAGCATCATGGATTTAATGGAAGGATGCTCTTTTTCACGATGTTCATCATAGGCAGTGAGAAGCTCAGCACCCCGGGTCAGGGTGATATATAGAAGGGGGGCATTGATGTCTTTTACAATATAATAGATTAGCGTATACTCAAACCCGCTGAGTTCAGCACCGGCTTTATAGGCAAGGCAATATCCGTCTCCAGTATTGCCTGGAAAATCATAAACACCGTAGAGATTGCCGCTGTTGGGAAGCCCGAATCTTGCTGTGCCCCCAGCGCTTAATATAACGGCTTTGGCATTACAGACAAAATTTTCTCCTGTCCGGACATTCATGCCGATGGCGCCTGACACCCGTTCGCCATCCTTAAGCAATTGGACTGCCATGGTGCGGTTCATAACTTCAACACCCAGATCCATTGCCTTTTGAGCCAGCAAAGTCTTGAGTTCCGGCTCTTTCATGGTAACAGCAAATCTGCCCTTGGGATGCACCTGGAGAATTTCATGGTCTCCATTTTCATCAACCGGGAAACAAACCCCCCAGGATTCAAGCTTTTTCATCATACCATAACTGCGTTGAGCCATCAGTAAACTTACTGGTTCATCCATGATACCATCACAGGCCATGCGATTTGACTCAACATATAATTCAGGGGAGGCAACTCCTGGAATTGAGACGATATTAAGGGCATCCATTCCCCGGGCAATACATCCTGAGTATTTTAAATCCCCTTTTTCAAAAATTAAAACTTTTTGATCAGGATTCATTTCCTTTGCTCTTATGGCTGCCATAATTCCGGCACTGCCGCCGCCAACAATTAGTACCTCGCATTCTAAAACCGGATAATCATAGTCCACAAATACCTCCTATCTCCTGATAGTAAAGGACAAATTTTGTAACTGCCTGTCTCAAACGACCTGATCTCAAAAAAAGTCAAATCGTTATTTATGTCCATTTTGATAATGGTTATCAGAATGTGCTCTAACCATCTAAATGGTATAAACATATATAGCATTAAATTTGCTAAAATTTTTTTGTTGCTCATCATCTTTTGAATGCAATCCTTTAATTTTTTCGATTTTATAGACTTCACTTCTAATAAAATTTATCAAGGCCCCAGTAACCAACCAAAGCCTATCACTATTTCTGACTGAGCAACTCAGTTATTTTTACGATACCGTCCTGGGCATCTTCAGCATAGACATCTGCACCGATACGAGCGGCCCATCTCGCAGTGACTGGAGCCCCACCCACCACCGTCAAAAAACGATCTTTCAAACCTGCTGATTTCAAGGCATTCTCAAGTCGTTTTTGTTGGTCCATGGTTGTTGTCAACAACGCACTTGTACCAATGACATCAACATTAAATTCAGTCGCTTTCTCAATTATGGTATCAACATCCACATCCCTTCCCAGATCATGAACGTTAAAACCATTTGCCTTCATCAATGAAACCACAATGCACTTTCCAATATCATGGACATCACCCTTTACTGTGGCGATGAGAACATTGATATTTTTAGTGCCGTTTGCCATTCCCGTCTGGGTAAGAGCATCATTGACAATATCCGTAGCAGCATGCATCACATTGGATGCATGCATCAACTCCGGGAGAAACAGTCGACCGATACTGAACTGCTTTCCTACCTCAGTGATTCCAGGAATCAGTGCCATGTTCAAGAATTCTAGGGGGTCCGCTCCCGATTCGATCACTGTGGTGGTGATCTCCATAATTCTTTCCATATTCTGTACCAATAACATCTTCTGGCATTCTTCAATAATTTGTTGATCGATCATTATAGTTACTCCTGAACATAAACTTTTTTTATTTCATTTATTTTCAAGCACATAGCACTTAAAAAATTCATTGGCCCGTCAGTATATTATAAAAAGATCTCCTTTTTGTTTTAAATTAAAAATTGTTGTTAAAAGAGAAAATTGGGCTTTTATATAGTCCACCAAAACTGTCGCCAAAAACAGCACGAGGGTACATACATTCTCCTGCAATCTAAAAATAGAAAATGCAAAATGCATACCACATGACGTATACAATACTTTTTACTTTATAAAATCAAATAGATACCACTATTTTTATTTATTTTTCCTTAGAAATCTAATTGTATCTTCCAAGACACCATATGAACCGTAATCAATTCTAGTCACAAAAAATAATACAATTACAGGTAGTTGCATAGAGTTGATTTCGATTTAACCCGGCATTTCCTTAACCAATTGAAATATAAGCAAATTGAGTCCTTCTGAGTCAATTTCGATTCATTCTATGTTATATACTTTGGTGTCTGATCCTTAGTTTTAAGATAAAATTTTCTTTTACATTAAGCGTTTATCCTTTCTGCTCTTATATTAAAAAACTTGGCATGGTTGTTGCTAACTATCATTCAAGGAAAATGAAATGGCTATTTTTTTCATATAAAGTTTAATTTTTATCACTATTGTCCAAAAATGGATTTTAAATAAAAAATCGTTGTAGGAATTCTCCTTGTGAGGCATGGTTAATTATCACCAAACAAAAAATCAACTCACAAACAAGGAGAATCCTAAAAAGTGATACGACATGCAAGCCTGTTCAGTTAACTGATAGCATTTTTTGATTGTAATAAATTTAAGAATTTGGTTATGAAGCATAAAACAGAAAGGTACTCAAAAGGTTTTAAAAGCTGGGATCAGTTTGTTGCCATGCTTTTTTGTCAGCGTGCCCAGGCAAAAAATTTCTGGGAAATCAGCGGGGGGCCTGCTTGTTGTGTTGGCAAATTGCGACATCTTGGGATAAACAAGCCGTTTGATGTCATACCAGAGATACCGCAACCTGTGCGGATGCAATTACCTTTAAAAGGGATATAAAAATATAGTAAAACCGAAAGGGTAACCTGGTTTTTGAAAACAGAAATTGGCATAGGATTTATAGGGCTTTGAACGCCTATAAATCAAAAATTTAATTTATTTTGGACAGTAGTGAATTTTTATAAAGGAGAGATAGATGGAAAAAATTTTAACACGAACCGGCGATGGGTATAAGCTGGAAATGACTCAGGATGAGGTTCTGGAGGATATTGAGATCGGTGTGCAGGATGCAATGGACCGAGGGAATATCCCCCCCCTGTCCCAAGATGAGATCCAGCATATATTTGAGATATTCAAATGTAAAGATAAGATCATGGGGGTGGAGTCTGGCAAGGAAGTGTGCATGACCTATGACGGCATGTCTTCCAAGATTCGACGGGTCCACATTCCCGCTGACAGGGTTCAATCACTTCAAATATTTGAACGGGCAATGGGCGCAGACACCCTGGAGCTATCACATATTGACTACAGCTACAAGCCTGTGAAACCAATTATCGGCTTTGAACTTCCGGATCTGGATCTGCTGTTGAATTCAACTGTGGCTCCTGTATTTTATGGTGCCATGCCCAATCTGGGATTATACAGCCAGCCCGACGGTCCCTGTCCCAATCCCTCAGATCTGATGCCCATGGGAAAAATTGATGAGGCTAAACAGGCCTATGAGGAAGCCATAGAGCATGCTGTAAGTGATACAGTTTTTGTGGCATCGGAGATGTACGAAAACGGCGTGGACGGTATTAACATCGATACCGTAGGGGCGGCAGGAGATGCTGACTTTCTAGCAGCATTGAAGGCCATTGAAATATTGAGGAAAAAATACCCGGATATGGGTATTGAGATGGGCATGGCCAGTGAATTCGTACTGGGAATGCATGGCGATCTTTACTGGGATGGTGTTCGCCTGGCAGGACTCTATCCCCAGGATCAGGTAAAGCTGGCCCAGAAAGCAGGCGCCACCATTTTCGGCCCTGCCATCAATATTGTCACCAGCAAATCTCTGCCCTGGAACGTGGCCAGGTCTGTAACCTTCTGTAAAGCCGCGTCTGAAGCTTCGGACATACCGGTCCATGCCAATCTGGGTATGGGAGTCTGCGGTGTTCCCTTGAGCTTGACCCCACCTTTGGAGGCGGTTTCCAAGGCAGCAAAGGCCCATGTTGAGATCTGCAGACTGGATGGGCTGTAGGTTGGCGTGGGAGATCCCTATGGAATGCATGCTGCACATGCACTCGCCGCGGGAATGGGCGGAGTACGTACTGCCGGAGATCTGGTAGCACGTCTGCAACTGAACCGAGGCATGAGAATTGATGCAGCAAAAAAATATGTGGCGGATAAGTTAGGCATATCAATTTCCGATATCAATGACCCTGTGATCATGGGAGAAGTGAGGGAGGACCTCAATATTTTCCGACTTTCCGAGGGCCAGGGCAGTACCGACAGCATGGCTGCCAAATTCAACATATCAAAATTGATGGGCATGGATATTAACTGCGTGAATCGGTTTAAAAGAAAGATCGGAGGTAATTTATGAGACGAAATAGTCATGCCGGAAAGGTGCTGAATTCAGAGATCAGTTTGCCGTTTTTTCCGATACGGCTTGTGCATGGTTGAGTTCGGCATGACATTTGATTTCGGCCAGTTGGTCATTGATAAAGAGTTCGCCAAGATGATTCGTTACGTGGTAGGGAGCATTCCGGTGAATGATGAAACCCTGGCCGTGGAGATCATAAAAGAAGTCGGGCCTTTCAAAGATTTCTTAAGCCATCCAGCGACCTATAAACACATGCATACCCAGTCCCATTCTAAACTCATCAATCGTCATCACATTGATCATTGGACTGCGGACGGATCCAAAGATATGCATGAGAAGGCTTTGGAAAAGGCGCGATCCATTCTGGAAAATTACAAACCCCAACCCTTGCCAGAGGATGTCAGGCTGCAACTGCGAGACATCGTTATCAACGCGGAAAAGGAAAAGAAAATCAAAAGAGATTAAGATAAAGGAGACGTTCAATGAATACTTACAGCCCCATTGAAACCAGCTGGGACTACCAGGCCACCCTGGACAGGAGGCATACATTCATGTCCCCATCTCTGGGTACATTTGCTGCATATCAAAAACCAGTTGTGCTTAAAAAGGCGAGCATGCAGTATGTCTGGGATGAGCAGGGTAAAAAATATTTAGACTGCCTTGCCCAGAATCTCTGCATCAGTGTGGGGCACAACCATCCCCTGGTGAATTATGAGGCCAAGAAACAGATTGATGAGATGGTGCATTGCACCACTATGTATTACCATGCAGTGCCCACTCATTTTGCCGAAGAGCTGGTGGCGACATTACCCCCTGGGGAAGATTGGGTGGTCCATTTTGTCAATAGCGGTGCCGAGGCAAACGATCTGGCCATGCTCATGGCGCGCCTGTACAGTGGCAATTTCGATATCCTTTCCCTTCGAAACAGTTTCCATGGGCTGCATTTCGGTGCCATGTCCCTGACCGGCATTGAGACCTGTCATCACAATATCCCTGGCAGCCCCGGTATTATCCATGTCCACAATCCCGATCAGTACCGAGGCGCCCATGGCGCTACGGTAACGCCCTATCTTGATGAGATTGACATCACCATCAAATCGTCAACCCCGGGTTGTATTGCCGGCTATATTGTAGAGCCCATTCAGGGATTTGGCGGTGTCATCCCCATGCCAGAAGGGTATCTAAAAGGGGCTTTTGAAAGGGTCCGTGCCGCAGGTGGCGTGTGCATTGTTGATGAGGTACAGACCGGATTCGGTCGCATGGGCTCCCACATGTGGGGCTTTGAGTCCCACGGGGTTACTCCCGATATTGTGGTGATGGCCAAAGGTATTGGCAATGGCTATCCCCTAGCTGCCGTTGTTGCCAGACGTGATGTGGCGCAAGCCATGGCCAAAAAGAAATTTTTCAACACCTATGGTTCAAATCCCATGGCATGTGCTGCAGGACGCGCTGTTTTGAGAGTAATTGAAGAAGATGAACTCATGGACAATGCCAGGCAGATGGGTGACCTGCTTGAGGAAAAGATGGGCACTGTGATAAAAAAATATAATGTGATCGGTGATTTCCGTGGTCGCGGCCTTATGCGGGGCATTGAATTTGTCAAAGACAAGATCACCCGGAAACCGGCAGCAAATGAAGCCATGAAGGTGGCTGAAAATGCTAAAGATAATGGCCTTATTCTGGGTCTGGGTGGTGTCCATCATAATATCATTCGTATCAATCCGCCCATCTGTCTTAATCGAGAGGATATCGAATTTGTTGTGGATGTTCTGGATGACAGCTTAAGTAAATTGTGACCCCCATCCATGGAATGATTATTTTTTCCAGGAACAACCTGTGGTCAACAAAACAGGCTGTGTTCCACGGTTTTCCCTGCCCATGATGAAACAGACGGTTGATGCCATTGTGGAAGCGGGTTTGAGAGATCAGGTTAAAATCAAGATCGGTGGTGCGCCAGTGACCCAGGTTTTTTCTGATGAAATCGGGGCAGACTGATTTGCGGCTGATGCCGGCTCAGCTGCTAAATTTGCCAAAGCCCATGTTGCTTAATCTTTAGGAGATGACAATGTTTAAAGTGATTGGAGAACGGATCAACACCTCCAGAAAAAAAGTTCAGAAAGCAGTTGTCGACAGGGATGCCAACTAGATTATTGATGATGTCCAAAAGCAACAGGAAGCGGGAGCCGCCTATATTGACGTCAATGTCGGGGCCAGGATCGGTCATGAAACAGAAGATATGAAATGACTTTTGGACACGATCCAGCCTGTTGTAACGATTCCTTTGACCCTTGATTCACCAGATCCTGCAGTCCTTGAAATGGCATTTCAAATGGTAGAACGCCTCCCCATGATCAATTCCATCAACCTGGAAAAAAAGCAGTTTGATGCTATAATCCCGTTTCTTACCGGCAAAGACTGCAAGATCATTGCTCTGTGCATGGATGACGCAGGCATGCCTGCCTCGTCCGATGATATCATCAACAGAGCAGACACCCTTGTTAAGGAATTAAACACTATTGGTATCGAAAATCCGTCTATTTACATTGATCCTCTTGTCCAGCCCATCAGCACGGGCAGCAAAAAAGGGCTGGCTAAAAACCTTGGAATGCTTATTGAGGAAGGCCTCCTCACTGGCGTGGGAGAAACCATCGATGATCTGGCCGATTCCATTCTCTTGATGAGAAATTTTTCTGTTGAACAAGCAAGGGGCATGACCTTTGTTCCCCAGAAAGATACCCCTATGGCCTATACAATGCCCCAGAATAATTTAGGTGATAAAATTCCCTCTGAACTTAAATTGGCAAAGCTTTATCAAGCCAGTGTTGAAACTGTTCGCCATGCCCTACTATTGCTTGTGGGCCAAGGTTATCTATCCAGAAGCCAGGGAAGGGGCACCTTTGTCATTGGCTCTACTGCCCATACAGACTCCCTTCGCTATTATCTGACTATCCCATGGATTTAATGAAGAAATCAGTGCATTAACTATCAGAAGTCTAGAAAAACCCGAAAAATGTATCTTCCCTAATGTTGCTAAAAAGATGGGACTGATTCAAAGCCAGCTTTTTTTTAAATATGACAGAATCTTTTTTTTAAGTTTGGAACCTGTCGTTTTTGTCAGCTCTTATTTGCCAACGGATTTATTTGCAGGCTTTGATAGATTATCTCTACAGGTATTAAAAGCTACTACGTCACTTCAGAAAGACAAATAATTCGTGACTGGGGAAAATAACCATGGCAACCCGCTATCGATCATCAGAGTCTTAAAAAGAGCTGGGTTCGACTCTTGCCTGCAATATCCGTCATATATTATGACTTCCTTTTAATCTATTGGAAAGAGCATGTTTTTTGAGTTTTCGTACCACTTGGGATTGAGTCATTTTAAGATAGGCTGCAATGGATCGTGTGTTTTTACATTTGTCCATAGCCAGGGTTAAAATTTTCTTTTCAAAGGCCAGCGCCATGGCATTAAAGCCCTCTTTTTTATTTTCCAAATCCATGGAATACTCCTTCTCCATTGCCAGCCCCCTGAATTCCGTGGCAGAGGGAGCGGTATCAAGTATATTATCCAGCAAATTGCTATCACTCATGACCACACTTTTTTTAATATAGTTTTTCAATTCCCGGACATTGCCTGGGAAGGGATAGGCCTGTAGACCTTCTATCCCTTTAGAGGATATCCTTCTCCGCATGCCATAAAGTTTATTATACTTTTCCAGAAAAAACATGGTCAGCTCAAGAATATCTTCAGGCCTTTTGCGAAGGGGAGGGAGGGTCAATGTAAAAGTGTTCAGTCGAAAAAAAAGGTCTGACCTGAATTTTTTCTGATTAATCTGCTTAAGCAAATCAACATTTGTAGCAGCAATGACCGTGCAGTCTATCTTAATGGGTTTCAACCCACCCAGATGGAAGAATTCTTTATCTTCAATGCACTTGAGCAGCTTGGCCTGAATTAGTTGACTCAATTCGCCCAGTTCATCCAGAAAAAGGGTACCCCCCTGGGCCATCTCAAAAAGCCCGCTCTTGCCCTGGTTCCGTGCCCCTGTAAAGGCCCCTCTTTCATAGCCAAACAGTTCTGCCTCAAGGAGAGTTTCCGGAAGAGCGGCACAGTTAATCTGGACAAAAGGTGCTTTTTTTATTTTGCTATTCATATGGATAAATTTTGCCAGCAACCCCTTACCAGTGCCTGATTCACCAAGAATGAGAATGTTGGAAATATTTAAATGAGACAGCTTCAGGGATGCAAGCAGGATCTGTTGCATTTCCTTACTCTCTGCAATAAATCCCTGTTCCCGAAGCTCCCTGAGATTGAGTTCCGTTAACGCTTCCTTGATAAGGTCTGTTTCCCCCCGCACCTGTTTCAGTTCCTCCTGGAGCTTATTCAACTGGGTCAGATCACGTTCATTGACGATCACCATGGATATCTTTCCATTGTGATCAAAAATCGGAGTTGACGTAACCAGAAGTGTTCTTCCCGTTCTCAATGCCTCCTGAATCAGGCTCACCTGACGGCCGGTTTCAAATGCTTTCTGGGTGACAGAAATGTCCACAATTCCTAATTTAATCTGTGCCATGTAGTGCTTTCCCACCACTTCATCGGCCCGGATCCCCAGAAGTTTTTCAGATTTTTGATTAATACGAACCACCGTCCCATCACCATCAATGACCCATATGCTTTCTGATGAACAGTCAAGGATCGTTTCAAGTCTTTGATTGGTCTTTATCAGGTCACGGGTCTGTGAGTCGAGTTTGGCCTTCAGAACATCTTTGGACTGATACAACGACAATTCTAGCTCCCTTTCCCGGGTAATGTCCAGATGAGTACCCACAACCCTTACTCCTTGGTATCCCTTTTCAAAGTCACAAAGGATCCCCCGGGAACGAAACCAGCGATACTGACCGTTTTTTGTTTTTAAACGATATTCCGATCTATATGTCTGGCAATTTCCTTCGTCAATTTCCTTAAACTGCCGAACAGCTTCCTTTCTGTCATCGGGATGGAGCATCCCTTTCCATGCCTTCAATGTGGGGGCGAATTCACCATTATCGAATCCAAGCATCTGGTAGTATCGAGGACTTAAATACCCTTCATCTTTTCTTAGGTCCCACTCCCACAATCCATCCACTGAAGCCTCCATGGCATAATCAAGCCGATCCAGTTCATGTTTTCGATCAGTGATATCATGTAAGATCGACACAATGGCAATCACATTCTCTGCCTTGCTCAGTACGAAAAAAGTACTCATCAAAGCCCACACTTTCCTGCCTTGGGGCTGGTGGATGATAACCAGCAGGCCCCTGACCACCAGATGATGCCTTGATTGACTCTGTGTTTCAAAAAAAACAGTGTTGGTGGATTTTCTATCCGGATAAAATATTTTCCCACCCCTTTTGAAAAAACCATGGGTAAAGGTCTTACCCACGAGATTCTCCCTTGAAACACTCAAAATTTTTTCCAGGACTGGATTGGCAAACAGAATCTTGTTGGAGAACCCGCAGGAAACAAGGATCCCGTGGGGAGCCTGATCAACAGCGGCTAGAATCAATTGGTCCTTTTTCAGGATTTTATTTAGAATTCCAGGTCTTTCTGGATAAATTTCTGAGGATGCTTTTTTAGCATTCCCTCTGTGACCATTGTCTAAAATCATTCACAATCCTATTGTTTTAAAAAATAACCGTTCGAGGTAGAATATTTCCAACCCAAGAAAGAGTCAAGGGAAAAATTCTTTAGATCAAATATTCCAGAGCCTCTCTCTTTCTGACATGGACATGATCCACATCAACTGCTTTATTCATCGAAAGTCTTCTGTTTTGTGAACTTTGAGCGGCCAAAAACGCACCAAAAAGCCGCTTTCCTTATTTTAAACAAATCGGCATTTTCATATGCCCCTCTATAGTTTTTTGTCTGTGCCTTGTTCAAGCAGTGTTTACATAGGCGGCCTGAACTTTTGAGGGAGTGTCGGTTAATAAAATCAGGCCATTCATTAGAAAAGACTGCTATTTCAATGGCTTATGCCGGTTTTTAAATATTGACTCGACCTGTCCCATAAATTTATGGGACAGGTCACCCACCGCCTTGAAAACCAGGGAGCTCTATCCGTGCTAACCCTTACAGAATAGAGCTTTGACAGCAATTTGTGGATCCTCTCAAATGGTGTTTTCCCTACCATCAAATACCCGGGATCTTTGCCAATTTCAATTCCAATCGTATACTATCGATTATTTTAATAAGGTCTATATAATGTTAAAAAACATTTCAGCGCTTTTATGTAAAATCCATTCCAGATTTTCGATTGACGATGAAGATTGATTAAGCCACTTAAGTTCCCGGTCCCAGGCATAGGGAATGTTGGGAAAATCAGATCCATACATGATCCGATCAGCCCTGTAGTTTTCAAGCCCGATTCTGTTGTCCATGGGAAAATAATCGGTCAATACCATGGCAGTATCCAGCCAGAGGCTATCATATCTTTCAATGAGATCTTTATATTCCTTTATTTCATCAAACCCCAGATGGGGAACGCAGATATTGAGCTTTGGAAAATTTTTAAGCACGGCTTCAAGCTTGGCAGCTTTGCATATTTCATATGGATCGCAGGCGTATTCTTCACTTTTGGGCTCCCTTCCCACATGCATAACCATGGGTTTGCCATGTTTTTCACAAATATCATAAATAACATCCATATCAGAGCTGTTCATGTCAAAACACTGGACATGGGCATGAAGTTTTACCCCTTTTAATCCATTGGCAAATGCCTTAATCAAGATCTGATCAGCATCCGGCTCTCCCGGAAATACTGTTGCCATTCCTGTGACCTGGTCTTTAAATTCATTACACTTTTTTGCCATGTATGAATTTAACATCTCTGAGATACCAGGCTTATGGGCATATTGTAATGCCACTACATGGCTGACCCCATGATCCAGAAGATATTTGATGAGGCTTGAGGTATCCATCTGGTATCTGATTTTCCAGGCGTGTTGATCAAACCATGACCATATGTATGAAAATATTTTACCCGGAAAAATATGGACATGGGAATCGATCACCCTTGGCAGGCCATCGGGTATAAAACGGCCCTCTTTGTCGTTAATGATCGGAAGATCAGGATGCAGCATTAATAAACCCTTTTATTTTTTATTTTCATAAGATCAAATGGGAAAAAAGTATCCGGGAACCAATCAGGATCAGTATGAACCCCCCGAAAATTTCCATTCGTTTGCCAAACATCATACCCAGTTTTGCTCCGATCTTAATGGCGGCAAAAGACATGCCTGCTGTGATCACACCGATCATGACGCTTGGATACCAGATGTTTACATCCAGCATTGCAAGGCTTAAACCCACTGCCAGGGCATCAATACTTGTGGCCACACTGAGCATAACCATTGTCATTCCTTTGGAGGGATCTTTTTTTTGTATCTCAGAGGACTTATCCATGCCTTCCTTGATCATTCTGATACCCACAAAGGCCAGAAGAAAAAAAGCAATCCAGTGATCAAAGGCTTTAAAATGAGATACAAAGCTTATACCCAGAAGCCAACCCAGAACCGGCATGAAAAACTGGAACAGTCCGAAATGAAAAGACAGCCGGAATTTGGCCCTGGCATCCTTTGCAAATCCTGCAGCAGCTGCAGCAAGAGAGACAGCCGAGGCATCCATGGCAAGCCCTATTGCAATGATAATAATTTCATATGTTGTCATGTGTTTTTCTTTATTTATCTGGTCAAATACTGCAATCTATAAAAAAAATCCTTAGAATGCAAATTTTAAACGTATCTTGTGCAGTTCTTTTTCCTGATAAAATTATTCGTTAAGATCACTTGTGCTCCTTGATATTCCCTGTAACATAATGTAATCTTGTTTTATTATCTGAACCCTTCAACCTGAAACAGGAGACTTAACATGGATAAATCAAAAACATTAACCATATTAAAAAATGCATTTCTCATGGAAAAAAAAGGCAGAAGCCTTTACGAAAAAGCCATGGACCATGCAAAAGATGATTCAGTCAAGGCCTTTTTCAAGGACCTTGTTAATGATGAACAGGAACACATGAATATCCTTGAACAACAATTTAAAGCCTATATAAAAGACGGCAAATTCTTGACTCACGGCTATCAATTTGACGACAAAGCAGTAAAGGCACCGGATATTCTTGATGAAACCTTAAAAGATAAAATCAATGCTGCAAGCTTTGAGGCCACTGTCATTACCGCATCCATAAGTTTTGAGGAAAAAGCAGTAAACATGTATGCCCAAAGGGCCAAAGAAGCCACAGATCCGGAAGAAAAGAAAATGTACAACTGGCTTTCAACCTGGGAAAAGACCCATTTGGAAAAACTTATGGCTCTTGAAGCATCTTTAATGGAAAACCTATGGAATGACAACAACTTCTGGCCGTTCTAAATTCGCTTTTGAACCCTTGCCATTTCTATTATTGGCAAGGGTTCAAACGGTTTGCCGGGAATCATGTTTAAAATTTTCTGGGGCATACCGCGGTATAATAACCGGACGATTATCATGGCATCTTTTTGGGGAACCAAAGGAAGATCTATGGTTTCGGTCACGCTCTGTTTTGCCTTTATCCTGTTATCTTTGAGAACCTGTCTTGCCTTTGCAATATTTATAACTTCATTTCCTTTTTCATCACCAAAAACAGTCCTGAAAATCACTGCATCTTTGGATAATTCGTTTTTGTCATTTAAGACACCGGTCTGAAAGCTTGTTTTATTGGCTTTATCCTGGATAGTAATTTCAAGCCATACCTGGCGAAGATCACCAACCCCTGTGGGGATCGAATGCCCGGCACCAGTATTGGCCACGGTGATATTCAACTTTTTCTGCATGATCAAGGATGTATCAACCGAAATGGTTGCAGCATTTTGAAGCCGTTCAATGGCCATCTGATCTTTGTCCTGGCCATTAAAATTTCCTGGAACCGATGAATTGCCCCCCACAAAATAATGGGTAAAAATATGGGGTCTTTCATCACTGTAATCAGTTGCCGCCCCGGGATTTTCAGGGCGCAGGGTGGATCCTGTGGCTGGGATACCCGGTCTCTGGTACATGTGGCAACCTTGACATTCAATTCTTTTGGCAGGATCTTTTGAATTGTAAGGACTGTTCTGCCATTCAGTGTAAGTGGTTTCAAGGTTTGTTCCAAACACCACATGCTTTACATCATGGCAGGTTCCGCAAATCTGTGATTCAGTATGCAGTTTTGAGTATTGGGCTTCATGAAAATCAGGAATTGAATCATCAAAAGGACCATATTTTATTCCTGGCTCATCTTCGCCCTGACCCGGTTTCAGCACAAGGCCATTATTATACATCTGATTTATTGTAACAGCTGAATGGCAGTAATCGCACTGGATCCCATGGATTGCAATCTCAGGTGTTTTAGATAAATCATCTGAAAGCTTTTCTGGGAATCCAGTCAGATACCCCATGGGTGTATGACATTTTACACAGGATTCAGCTTCTTGAATTTCTCCTTCATTTATCAGGCCTTTTCTAAGAAATTGTGCCACCCTTAAATAAACAGAATCTTTATGGGAAAGGCTATGCATTGAGTTTTCCCATTGTTCAAAAATTTCGCCATGACATCCACCACAGGTCTCAGGCGAGATAAATTGATCAATATGAATTTTTTCCTGGGATGATGCAACAGCTATTGCAGCAAAGAGAATGACAACTCCGGAAGCCCAGCCCAAGGATATTTTAAGCAATCTTTTGAAATTCAACATTTTCTCCCCTTATTGAATAAGCCCCTTGGGATATTCTTTTGTTTCTCCCTCCAACGTGAGAACCGTCCAGTTCCCATTTTCTTCTTTTGCCTTGACCAGGCAGTCAAGCCTTGTTCCATCATTAAATGTAATAAAACAAACACCTGATTCATTTAAGGTATTTACCTGGACAAATTTTTTGTCCTTTGCAATTTGCCGAAAAATCTGGGCCGCCTTTTCAATGGCAATGATCCGGTTATATTCATCTTCATCTGCGTTCTTGATTTGCTGTCTTAATCGTTTTATCTGTTGTTTCTGGTCTGCGATCTTGGAAACAATGGTTTCTATTTGTTTTTTCTCTGCAGATGGTATGGAAAACAGAATCTGTTTATGCAGATCCATATCTGTTTCAATAAAATTAATTTTTTGTAACAATCCTTTTATTTCTGTACTCATAGCTCTCTTCTTTTCTGTTTTTGTATCTCATCTGCCTGACCGGCAGTTTATTTTCTGGGGACTCATGACCTACAAAAATCACCTTTTTCAGCAGCCTTTTTTTGGCCCCTTATAATCCATTCCATAAATCGGATTACAATATTTTTCTTCTTTTTTTTCTTTTTCATAAAATTTTTGTCCATGGGATTAATACCTTTTCTAATTTTTTCCAAGCTTCCTTCAATTCCATAATAATGTCAAGAAATCTGTAACCATGATGTCTGTAAATAATATCAAATCAGCCATCAAAGATACTTTATTGCATAAAACAATTATTATTTTGAAATCATGGTGTTAATTATATGCCGATCGGTTTCAAGCATGCCCTTTGTGGCAAGTTCGCCTATGTTTTTAACAGTCTGGTCAACATCCTCGGCAATAATCCCGTCTGTCTTGGTGGCATAACTGCCTTCAATGGCAAGCAAAGCACAATAAATGGCCGAACTGACACCAGCTGATACTTTGAGGGCGCAACCCTGTTTGGCTCCATCACATATCATACCGGTAATGCTGGCAGCCATATTTTTTATTGTGCCTTCGATCTGATCCAGATTTCCACCCAAAAGATAGCATACTCCGCAGGCAGCTCCAGTTGCTGCGGTCAAAATGCCGCACAATGCAGTTAGCTGACCTATGTACTGCTTGATATAAATGGCCATCAAATTACTCAGGATTAGAGCCCGAATAAATTTTTCCTCGGAAGCATTTGTCTTTTGCGCCACAGCAACAATGGGAAGGATGGTGGTGATCCCCTGGTTGCCACTGCCGGAATTGCTCATAACAGGCAGAGCACACCCATCCATTCTGGCATCGGATGCAGCAGCCGCAAGGGACATGGCATGGGATACAAGGTCATCGGCAATAAATTTTCGCGTAATATTTGCCTGTATGGTAATCCCTGTTTTAAGGCCATATTTTCCGGTCATGCCTTCTTTTGAAATAGCCTCATTGAGTTTGGCTCCTTTCAGGATAAACCTGATTTCATCAAGAGGAGTCGTGCATGCAAATTCATAAACCTTTGCAACACAAAGATTGATTTTTGTGTCGGATTTTTCCGTGGTGCAAGGAATTTCAAGTCCGTGGAAAATAACTTCTCCATCCTTTTCAACATAAATAATATTTGTATGACGATGGGAAATGATGGTTCGGCAGGTGTGGCCTTTAGCCCTGCAGATACTTTCAATGTATAAATTATCCGTCCCATCCTTTATCTTGATCTCAACCTGTTTTTCATCCACCATCCAGCGTGCAGTTTCAAGGTGTTCAGAATTCACCTCTTTAAGCACCTCAAGTCCGTCCTCTGAATTGCCACATACAGCACCAAGGGCTGCAGCAATAAGCAAACCAACCATGCCTGTACCTGGAATCCCCACCCCCATTCCGTTCTTATAAACATTGCCACTGACAAAGATCTGTATTTTTTTTGGAACCTCTCCAAGAACTTCCCTTGATTTGGCCGTTGCCAGGGCAACTGCCACAGGCTCTGTGCAGCCAAGGGCCGGAATAACTTCACGATTGATTAGTGCAACAATTTGCTGTCGTTCATCTTTGTCCAGCATGGGGTTTCCTTTTTCCTTAAATTTATTTTTTAACCCTGTATTTTACTAAAATATGGCCCTGATCAATTTTTTCTATATCCATCAATTCCAATAGCGTATCCAAAGTTTCATTAAATAAGGATAGCCCCTTCCCAAAAAGCCTTGGTACAATTGTAACGTGAATCTCATCTATCAGATTTTCTTTCATAAAAAGAGTGTTCACAGTAGATCCGCCAATGAGCGCTACAGATTCAAACCCCTGGGATTTAAGATCGCTTAGTACCTCTTTTGGTGTTTGACTGGTAAATATTAAGTCACTGGTCTGACTTGTCCTTATTTTATCCCTTGTTGTTTTATCCCGTGTCATGACAATATTTTTACGTCCCGGTAATACTTTGCCTATGGTATCAAATGTTTTTGAGCCCATGATCATGGCTCCTGCTTCTCTGGTGATATGAATAAAATATTTCTTGTCTGCTTTGCCCGTCCAGTCTATTAATTCCATGGAATTTCTTGCAATCATCCCGTCTGCTGTAACAGCCATTAAGAGTATGACTTTCATTCGTTTTTATCCTTTATTCGCATCTAAGGGCTCGCTCAGTCATTGGGCCATTTCATATTTTTGTCTTCAACAAAATAACAAAACCTGTCCCAAATCACTTCTTTTTTTGAAATCGGGCATTGAAGGGTAACTTTGGTGTCACTTAAACCAACAACTTCCCAATCACCTGATCGCTTTGATCCATCAATGTTTATCTTCTGACCCTTTTTAAAAGGATATGGTTTAAACACGGTCACATGATGATCCATGGCATCTGCCTCCTGTTTTTTAACAATTTATTCAAAGAGTATATGCTTTTTTTTTATGCAAGGCAAATATTGATAAAGGAGAATCTTAAGAAGAACTTTTCCAGACTTTTTTATGTATTTCCAATCATTTTTGCAGGATCCACCCACTCATCAAATTGTTCATTTGATACAAGTTTCAGATCAAGGGCTGCCTGTTTCAGGGTTTTGTTCTCCTGATGGGCTTTTTTTGCAATCCTGGCTGCCTGTTCATAACCGATATGGGGATTCAAAGCCGTTACCAGCATAAGCGATTGCTGAAGATATTTTTCAATATTTTCATAATTGGGTTCCATGCCTTGAACACAATTATTTTTAAACGATGACGCTGCATCCCCCAAAAGCCTTGCTGATTCCAAAAAATTATAAATGATCACGGGCTTAAACACATTGAGTTCAAAATGTCCGTTTGCTCCACCAATGTTAATGGTGACATCATTGCCCATGACCTGGGCACACACCATTGTCAAGGCTTCTGCCTGGGTGGGGTTGACTTTTCCCGGCATGATGGAGGACCCTGGTTCATTTCCCGGCAGCAAAAGCTCGCCAATGCCGCATCGGGGTCCCGAGCCAAGAAGCCTTATATCATTGGCAATTTTCATAAGACTCACGGCCAGGGTTTTTAATGCCCCGTGTGAGGCAACAATGGCATCATGGCCGGCCAGGGATTCAAACTTATTGGGGGCTGTCACAAAGGGATAGCCTGTCAATTCGGCAATGGCCTGGGCCACTTTTTTGTCATACCCCCTGGGTGCATTCAAACCTGTTCCCACAGCCGTTCCCCCCAGTGCAAGCTCGGACAGATGGGGCAATGTCAGTTTCAATGCCTCAATGCCATAATCCAGCATGGATGCATATCCTGAAAATTCCTGACCCAGTGTCAGAGGGATTGCATCCATCAGGTGTGTCCGGCCAATTTTTACTATTCTTTTCCAGCCACAGGCTTTTTTTTCCAAAGATAGTTTCAACGCTTGCAGGCCTGGAATGGTTATATCTGTTATAATACCACAGGCCGCCATATTCATAGCTGTTGGAAAAGTATCATTTGAAGACTGGGATTTATTCACATCATCATTGGGATGAACAAGGCGCTTTGACTTTCCAAGCTCATTGCCAAGCAATACATGAGCCCTGTTGGCAATGACTTCATTTACATTCATGTTGGACTGGGTACCAGATCCCGTCTGCCAGACAAGAAGCGGAAAATGCTCATCAAGGGTGCCGGCAATAATTTCATCACAGACCTTTTCAATGATATTTTTTTTCTCCCGGGACAAAACTCCAAGGTCATGATTCACAATTGCTGCCGCTTTTTTCAATATGCCAAAAGCCCGGATGATCTCCACTGGCATTTTTTGGCTGCCAATTTTAAAATTATCTAAAGACCTCTGGGTCTGTGCACCCCAGTACTTATCAAAAGGGACATGAATATCACCCATGGTATCTGTTTCTATTCTTGTCTTCATGAAAATCTCCAGATATTATCTGTTATGGATGCACAAAAGGTCTCTCTTTATATGGAATATTTATACTGCAAATGAACGGCTGAAAAGATCTTCAATGGCTTTTTTACCTTCATCGGAAAGATTTCTGGTGCCGGTTCCGCAAAAAGTTTCATGTACAATTTTAGGATTTTCTTCCTTCCATTCGTTTTTTTCCCATGTAAACCACTTATTTTCCCCCTGATCAAAAACACTTACAGGCCTGTTAAAAAATTTGGCAAGTTCAACACCCCAGCCCGTTCCCCCTTTAACTGTTTGATCAGACTGAATCCACCCGATTGCAAACACCTGATACCCCTTATTCACCATATGAAAGATCGTCTGAAAAACTTTTCTGATCTTATCTGCCTGGGCATATCTTCTGCCCATTCGTGCAGAGACTATCTCCATACTGATATTGCCCTTTTTCAGTTCTGCATCGCTTAGCATGGTGATGTTCTTCTCCCTTGAACACTTATGCCCTTCAAATGAAAAATTTATTTCATTGATACCATACTTTTGGGCGCACTCGCCAAAAGCTTCTTCTGCTCCTTTAAGCCCGCCACTGTAAAGACTATATTTTTTATTACTCATAATTATAATTTTTCCTTTTTAAATTAATTATAGAAGGTCTGCATAAAAATCATTGCCTTTATCATCAACAATAATAAAGGCCGGAAAATTTTCAACGGTGATCATATAGACAGCTTCCATGCCAAGTTCTTCATATTCTAACAATTCGACCTTTTTGATAAAATCTTTTCCAAGACGGGCAGCCGTGCCACCTGGAGAACCAAGGTAAAATCCTCCATATTCCTTGCAGGCATCGGTAACTTGCTGGCTTCTATTCCCTTTTGCCAGCATGATCATGGAAGCCCCCTCTTTCTGGAAGATAGGCACATAGGGGTCCATTCTTCCGGCCGTAGTGGGGCCAAAGGCTCCCGATGCTTCGCCTTCCGGCGTTTTAGCAGGACCTGCATAATAAATAATATGATTCTTCAGGTATTCGGGCATTCCATTGCCTGATTCAAGGCGTTCCATGAATTTTGCATGGGCAATATCCCTTCCCACAATAATTTTACCAGTGAGAGACAGCCGTGTGGCAACGGAATGTTTGGAGAGCTCCGCTCGAATCTCATCCATGGGCCTGTTCAGATCAATCTCTACTGCCGCTTTCATTTCAAGTTCTTGTTTTGGCAGGTATTGGGCAGGGTTTTCTTCCAATTGTTCCAGAAAAACCCCATCCCTTGTAATTTTACCCTTTATCTGGCGATCTGCAGAACAGGAAACCCCGATACCGATGGGGCAAGAAGCCCCGTGCCTCGGCAGACGAATCACACGGATATCCAGGGCAAAATGTTTGCCTCCGAACTGGGCACCCAGTCCAAGTCCCTGGGATTTGACCAATACTTTTTCTTCAAGATCAATATCCCTGAAGGCATGGGCCATCTCACTGCCATGGGTGGGCAAAGAATCCAGATATCTGGCTGAAGCCAGTTTCACAGCCTTTAAATTGAGTTCTGCTGAAGTTCCGCCGATGACAAAGGCAATATAATATGGTGGACAGGCTGCTGTTCCAAGACCTTTCATTTTTTCCACCATGAAATTAATCAGGATTTCTTCCGTGTTCAAGACTGCTTTTGTCATCTGAAAAAGTGCTGTTTTATTGGCAGATCCACCTCCTTTGGCCATGAACAGAAACTTGTATACATCTCCCTGTACAGCGGCAATATCAATCTGAGCCGGCAAATTGGTCTTGGTGTTCATTTCTTTATACATGGTCAGGGCAGCATTCTGAGAATATCTTAAATAATTTTCCGTGTATGCCTGAAAGACACCTTTTGACAGCTCTTCTTCATCATCTGTCCAGGTCCAGACCTGCTGGCCTTTTTTAGCCATTACAATGGCAGTTCCAGTGTCCTGGCACATGGGATAGACCTTTTCAGAGGAAATGACAGCATTTTTTAACAATTCCAGAGCCACATACCGATCATTGTCGCTGCTTTCAGGATCATCAATAATCTTTCTTAATTTTTCAAGATGTTCCGGCCTATAAAGATGGGCCACATCTTTAAATGCCTGGTTTGAAAGCAGACTTATAGCCTGCGGCTCCACCATGAGAACCTCTTTGCCCTCTAACTCTCTTACCCTGACATGATCCTTAGTGAGAAGCCTATACTCAGTGCTATCTTCTCCCAAAGGAAACATGGTCTCAAATTTAAATTCACTCATTTTCTAACCTCACAATTTATTTCACTAAAACCATCTTCCTTCGAAGATATGCAATCTGTGTCTGGTGCGGTAAATCTTTAGGGCAATAGTCTTCACATCCCAAAAGGGTCATACAGCCAAATACACCGTCATCATCACCCATAATTTCATAGAATTCTTCATCCGATCTTTTGTCCCTGGGATCCAAAGCAAATCTAGCCAGCCGCATAAATCCCACAGCAGAAAGAAAATCCGGCCTCATTCGTTTTGTGGCACAGGCAGACACGCAACATCCACATTCCACGCATCGTTCCAGCTCATAAATCTCATCAGCCACATCCGGGTCCATGCGTTCCTCAAGCTTTTCAAAATTAACTTCATCTGCATTTTTATCATGAATCCAGGATTCCACCCGCTCTGACATGGCCCGCATAAATTTTCCTGTATTGACAGAAAGATCTCCAATGAGCTCAAACCCGGGCAAAGGCAGAAGTTTTATCTCACCGTTTTCATATTTTGAAGTAAGGGTACGACAGGCAAGGGTGGGTGACCCATTGACCACCATGGCACAGGAACCGCAGATACCGGCCCGGCAGACAAAATCAAACTGCAGGGACGAGTCCTGCTGCTCACGTATATCATTCAATGCAATAAAAATCGTCATCCCAGGGGCTTCTGTGACCTCATAGGTTACCATGCGTGGCTTATCACCCTTTTTCTGGGGATTATATCTAAAAATTTGAAATTTTAAAATTCTTTCCTGATCACTCATTATTTGAACCCCCTGCCTATACGTTCATTTTTACCTTTGAATTTTTCCGGAATTGGGATTGGATTCAGCAATTCCTGTAGTTTAAACCTGTCAGCATCCGGGTTGGCTTTTTTAATCTCTTCAATTTCCGCCTCCCGCCTGACCGTGTCTGGATGATGAACAGTATTATCAACACCATACCCCCTTGATGCCGGAGGCAGCTCCATTTTCATGATATCCAGTTCTTCATAGGTAACTTCAGGAAGATCGACAGAATCATCTTTCCATGTGGTAAGGGTTCTTTTCAGCCAGTCTTTGTCATTTCTTTCCGGATAATCTTCCCTGGAATGAGCGCCACGGCTTTCCTTTCTGAGCATAGCACCATAGGCGATACACTGGGCAAGTTTGATCATTTTGGGCACCCTTATGGCTTCCACCAGTTCCGGGTTGGAAGAACTGATCCTATTTCTCAAGGCAATTTTCTTTGCCCGCTGGTTCAAGACTTTCAATTCTTCAACCGCTTTTTCAAGGTCTTCACCATTTCTGAAAATACCAACCTTATCCATCATGATCTTCTGCATTGCTGCTTTTAACTCAAAGGGGTTTTCACCAAAATCCCTCACCATAAGGTCTGTAATTTTCTTTTCTTCCTGTTTCAAAAAATGCTGAATAGTTTTGGTGCTCACATTTAATGAATTGGCTGAACAATAATCTGCCACATATTCACCCACAATCATTCCTGCCACAACGGTTTCAGCAACCGAATTACCGCCCAGCCGGTTAAATCCGTGCAGATCCCAGCAGGCAGCCTCACCAGCAGAAAAAAGGCCTTTCAGTGTCGGACTTTCTCCAGTTGCTTTGGTTCTGATGCCGCCCATGGAATAATGCTGGGTCGGTCTGACCGGGATATATTCTTTAACCGGATCAATACCAAGGAAATATTCACAGATTTCTTTGACTTCCCTTAAGTTCTTTTCAATGTGTTTGCGGCCAAGCAGTGTAATATCCAGCCAGAGGTGATCCCCGTAACGCGACGGAATCCCCTTGCCTTTCCTCATGTGCTCGATCATTCTTCTGGACACAACATCCCTTGATGCCAGCTCCTTTTTGTCTGGTTCATAATCCGGCATAAACCGGTATCCATCCTTGTCCAGAAGCAGGCCCCCGTCACCGCGGCATCCTTCAGTGGTGAGAATACCAACGGGTACAATGGCCGTGGGATGGAACTGGACCGCTTCCATGTTCCCAAGCGTTGCAATCCCTGTTTCAAGGGCTATGGCATTGCCGATTCCTTCAGAAATAACAGCATTGGTGGTAATGGCATAAAGCCGCCCATACCCTCCTGTGGCAATAGTGGTGGCTTTTGCCACATAGGCAATGAGTTCGCCTGTGATAAGGTCTCTTACAATGGCACCATAGCAGACCCCATCTTCATGAATCAAAGCAATGGCTTCTTTTCTTTCATGGACGGGAATGCCCATCTGGATGGCTTTGTTATCCATAGAATAGAGCATGGTATGTCCAGTACCATCAGATGTAAAACAGGTTCTCCATTTTTTTGTACCGCCAAAATCCCGAGAAGAAATCAACCCGTGAGCCTCTTTTTTTTCAGTGATGGTGACTTTTTTACCATTCATAATGACATCCCTGTCACCAGCGCTGACCCTTGACCAGGGCACACCCCAGGCAGTTAATTGCCGGATGCCTTTGGGAGCAGTGTTCACAAACATCCTGGCCACATCCTGGTCGCAGCCCCAGTCGCTTCCTCTTACAGTGTCTCCAAAGTGGACTTCTTCATCATCCCCATCACCCTTAATAGTAGCACCAAGGCTTGCCTGCATACCGCCCTGGGCAGCAGCAGAGTGAGATCTTTTGGCAGGAACCAGAGACAGGACAATGGTATCATAGCCCCGCTGCATGGATGCAATGGCAACTCTCAGTCCTGCCAGCCCGCCACCAATTACAAGTGAATCCGTATATATGACTTTCATTTAATGCACCCCTTATTGCTTTATTACATCAGCTGGTTGAGTTTCTTCCGGTTCATGGGCCGCTTTTTTTTCCTGGCCTTCCTCTAATGCCAAAATCCCTTCTTTTACCGGGATAGCTTCCTCGGCCTGGACGTGTTCAACAGCCGCTGCATGTTTACTATATCTTTCACCGACGTTATCCCTGTGGTTGATGCCGATCACAACAAAAACCAGCAAAGCAAGGATGCCAATGGTCATAAAAAAAATAGTTGCCTTGTCTTTCAGCGATTTCAGTTTTTTCCTGGATTTTTTGGCATCTTTTCCACCAAACCATCCCCATTTCATGCAAAGCCTGTAAAGGCCGATGGTGCCGTGAAGCTCAACACAGATCAAAAGAATCAGGTAAAGGGGCCACATATTACCTGAAATCATCCTGTCTGCCGACATATAGGGGTCTATACCACCTGGATGGGTTAACATGATATACAGATGAACAGATCCTAAAAAAAACATGATAAATCCGGTAACCACCTGGATATACCATAAATTGGTATCGCTATGATTCATCATCTGCATCTGGTCTCTGAGAATTCTGTGCTGTTTCCACGAGATGGGAAATTTTCTGACACCCAGCAGTGCATGGAGAATAAAAAGTGTAAATACAACAAAAACAGCAAAAAATACAACAATGGGAAAGCCTTGACCCGTATCAGACAAAAAGGCAAGCTCCATGGTTTTTGCCACAAAATTAAAAGAGCCTTTTCCAAAGATGATGCTGCCCACAAGAAGCATGTGCACCCACATGAAAAGCCCAAGGATCAGGCCGGTCCCACTCTGGAGAAAATCAAGCCTTGCAGGCATTCTGCTCTTTTTTTTATTTGATTCAATAATATAACTATCCAATTTTCTTAACCTCCTTTAGGTTACTTTCAAAATACATCTTTACATACCTGGCCGATCTGCCCTAAATTTTCGCAGACAAAAATTCCATTGTCCTTGAATGCTGCAATCTTTGCTGCACCTGTACCGCTGGAACCTGAAATAATGGCTCCGGCATGCCCCATTCTCCTGCCGGGAGGTGCGGTAAGACCTGCTATAAAACCAACGACCGGTTTGGTCAGGTTTTCTTTAATAAAATAAGCTGCCTCTTCTTCTGCACTTCCGCCTATTTCACCCACCATGACAATCCCATGGGTTTCATCGTCCTTTTGAAAAGCGTCAAGCACATCTATAAAATTAGTTCCATTCACAGGGTCGCCTCCTATACCTATGCAGGTAGACTGGCCCATTCCAAGCTTTGTCAACTGGTCAACCACTTCATAGGTAAGCGTTCCTGATCGTGAAACTACCCCTATATTTCCTTTTTTATGGATCTTGCCCGGCATAATACCGATTTTACACTCCCCGGGAGTGATAATACCCGGGCAGTTGGGTCCGATAAGACGGCAGTTTTTTGTGGCAAAAAAATGTTTAACCTTGACCATATCAAGAATTGGAATCCCTTCTGTAATGGCCACAATCAGGTGCACACCCGCATCTGCTGCCTCCACAATGGCATCTGCCCCAAATGGCGGGGGCACAAAGATAAGGGATGCTGTAGCACCTGTTTCTTCAACTGCCTCACGAACAGTATTAAACACTGGCACATCATCCATTTTCTGCCCGCCTTTACCCGGGGTTACCCCGGCCACTATTTTTGTTCCATATTCCAGACACCCTCTTGTATGAAAGCTTCCCTCATTGCCGGTAATCCCCTGTACAAGAACCTTTGTGTCTTTATTTACAAATATACTCAATTTTAATCTCCTCTAATTGACAGCTGCAGCAATTTTTTGCGCTGCATCAAAAAGGTCAACAGCAGTGGTTAAATTTAAGCCGGCATTGCTTAGAATTTCCTTTCCTTTTTCCACATTTGTGCCTTCCATGCGAACCACAACAGGGATATTGATATTGGTTTTCTTTGCTGCATCCACAACACCCTGGGCAAAAATATCACAACGCAATATACCGCCAAAAATATTAATTAATACTGCTTTAACCTTGTCATCGGCCAGGATGATCCTGAATGCATTTTCAACCTGTTCGGAACTGGCTCCACCGCCCACATCCATGAAATTGGCCGGGGTTGCCCCGGCAATTTTTATGATATCCATGGTGGCCATGGCAAGGCCTGCGCCATTTACAATATTTCCCACATTTCCATCAAGATTAATATAGTTTAAATTATATTTTGATGCTTCAACTTCCAAAGGATCTTCTTCATCAAGGTCTCTTAAGGCCATTAAATCTTTGTGGCGGTAAAGGGCATTGGAATCAAAATCAACCTTGGCATCCAGAGCTAAAACCTTGTCATCTGAAGTTAAAATCAAAGGATTTATTTCAACCATGGAGCAGTCATTGGCAATAAAAAATCTGTACAGATTGGATAAAAGTTGTGCAAATAATTTCATGGCAGCGGGTGGCAGTTCAAGGGCGAACCCGACTTGTCTGAGCTGGTAACCCTGGATTCCCATTAATGGATCCACATAGACTTTTATGATTCTTTCAGGGGTTTTGGCTGCCACTTCTTCAATGTCCATTCCTCCGTCCTGGCTTGCCATGATCACAATTGATGCTGTGGCGCGGTCCACAAGAAGACTTAAATACAGCTCTTTTTTAATTTTCTGGCCTGCCTCTATCAAGAGTTTTTCCACAAGCCTGCCTTCAGGACCGGTTTGATGGGTGACAAGGGTCATGCCCAGGATTTCACGGGCCAGAGTTTCAACCTCTTCCATGGAAGCCGCAAGCTTTACACCACCGCCCTTACCCCTTCCACCTGCATGGATCTGGGCTTTCACCACCACTGGGAAATTGCCCAGGTCTGCAGCAGTCTTTTTTGCCTCATCCACTGAAAAAGCAACATTTCCATCAGGAACAGGAACATTGTATGCCTTAAACAATTCCTTTGCTTGATATTCATGTATTTTCATTTAATTTTCCTTTCAACTTTACAAAAGCAAGAAACATAATACTTTGTTTCTCATTTTTTTTATATTCTTAATCTTCCCACTAAATTATAAATATGACAACAACACTTCAGCCGCGGCTGAAGGGGATATTTTTTCATTTTCTACCTGTTGTGAAACAAGCGCTATTTCTTTATTAATTTTTTCATTATTTTTAAAACGCTGTTTTAAGCCATCTTCAACAAGGGTCCACATCCATTCCAGAGATTGTTTTTTGCGCCTTTGCAAAAATTCTCCCGAAGCTTTAAATTTCTGATTATGATCAAGAATAGTTTCCCAGACAGCTTGCGTCCCCCCATCAATAACAGAAGAACAGGTCAAAACAGGTGTGGACCAGGTTGGAGATTCAGGCCTGATAAGATGCATGGCCATATCAAGATCCCCCTTGGCTTTTTTAACCGCCTTAAGGTTATCGCCGTCTGCCTTGTTAATGGCAATGCCATCTGCCAGTTCCAGAACTCCTTTTTTGATTCCCTGAAGTTCATCACCGGCTCCGGCAATCATCAATACCAGAAAAAAATCCACCATGGAGGCCACACTGGTTTCAGATTGTCCCACCCCCACCGTTTCAACAAGAATCACATCAAACCCGGCTGCTTCACAGGTCAGCATGATTTCGCGGGTTTTAGAGGCAACTCCCCCCAGAGTTTCCCCGGCCGGAGAAGGCCGGATAAAGGCATTTTCATGGGCAGACAGCTTTTCCATCCGGGTTTTATCTCCCAAAATAGACCCGCCGCTCCTCCGGCTTGTGGGATCTACAGCCAGAACAGCAACTTTATGGCCAAGATCTGCCAGATATACGCCTAAATTTTCTATAAAGGTACTCTTACCGACACCGGGTACCCCTGTGATTCCTACCCTGATACTGTTTCCAGTATGGGGCAGTACCTTTTCAATTACTATGAACGCTTTTTGTTGATGCGCCTTGAGACTGCTTTCTATCAATGTTATTGTCTTGGCAATCATACGGCGATTGCCATTTAAAATACCCTGGACAAAGCTCTCACTTTCAGGGTCAGTTTGAATCATTTCCTTTACGCACCTATGATGTTAAGCGTCCTGTTTGCAGCATCTGTTACCACAGTTCCTGGTCCAAAAATATCTGCTGCACCCGCATTTTTCAAAAATTCATAATCGCCTGGTGGAATTATGCCACCAACCACCACTTTAATATCAGAAGCGCCATTACTTTTCAACTCTTCAATGACCTTTGGCACCAAAGTTTTATGCCCGGCTGCAAGACTTGACACCCCGACCACATGGACATCATTTTCAACGGCCATTCTGGCTGCTTCTTCAGGGGTCTGGAACATGGGGCCCAGATCCACATCAAATCCAAAATCCGCAAAGGCCGTGGCAATGACCTTAACACCTCTGTCATGGCCATCCTGTCCCATTTTAGACAATAAAATCCTGGGTCTGCGACCGGTCTTTTTTTGAAAATCAGCTGTACGCTTTCTTAAAGATCCAATCATCTCAGAATCAGAATGTTCTGCAGCATACACCCCAGAAATGCACTGGGTTGTGGCCACAAACCGGGTAAATACTTTTTCCATGGCATCACTAATCTCCCCAATGGTTGCCCTTGCCCTTACCGCGGGCAGGCAGGCTGCCAAAAGATTATCATTTGATTCACAGGCCTTGGTGATATCATCCAGAGCCCTTTGAACCGCTTTATTATCCCGCTGTTTTTTAATCTGTGTAAGACGTGCCACCTGTTCATTCCTGACCTCTTCAGAGACTTCACGCACAGGGATGGGGATTTCATCTTCAATCTTATATTTATTCACCCCAACAATCACATCCGTGCCCTGGTCAATCCTGGCCTGTTTTCTGGCCGCCACTTCTTCAATTCTCATTTTCGGCATCCCAGACTCAATGGCTTTGGCCATGCCCCCCAGATCCTCTATTTCAGCCAAAATTTTGCGGACTTCATCAATAATATTCTGGGTCAGGGTTTCAACATAGTATGACCCGCCTAAAGGATCAACCACATCACAGATATGGGATTCTTCCTGAACAATGATCTGGGTATTTCTCGAAATCCGGGCAGACAATTCCGTGGGCAGTCCCACTGCCTCGTCAAAAGAGTTGGTATGAAGGCTCTGTGTACCGCCAAGCACGGCAGAAAGACACTCAAGAGTGGTTCTGACGACATTGTTATAGGGATCCTGCTGGGTCAGGCTCCAACCCGATGTCTGGCAGTGGGTTCTAAGCATGGTTGAATTTTTATTTTTCGGGTTGAATTGACTAATGATCTCTGCCCACAGGAATCTGGCAGCTCTCAGCATGGCAATATCCATGAAAAAATTCATGCCTATCCCAAAAAAGAAAGAAAGCCTTGGAGCAAATTTATCAATATCCAGGCCTGTTTTAAGGGCAGCTTTAACATACTCAAGACCATCGGCCAGGGTAAATGCTGCCTGGAGAACGGAATCAGCCCCTGCTTCCATCATGTGATACCCGCTGATACTGATGGTATTAAACTGGGGCATATTATCCGAACAAAAGGCAATGATATCGGAAACTATCCTCATGGAAGGAGTTGGTGGATAAATATAGGTATTCCGGGTCAGATATTCTTTTAAAATATCATTTTGAATGGTTCCCATGAGCTGATCCTGTTTGACACCCTGTTCTTCTGCGGCAACAATAAACCCTGCAAGAATCGGCAGAACAGCACCGTTCATGGTCATGGAAACCGACATCTGATCCAGGGGAATCTGGTCAAACAAAATTTTCATATCTTCTACAGAATCAATAGCAACCCCTGCTTTTCCAACATCTCCTGTCACCCTTGGGTGATCGGAATCATATCCTCGGTGGGTGGCCAGATCAAAGGCAACAGACAGTCCTTTTTGTCCTGCTTCAAGATTCTTACGATAAAAGGCATTGGATTCTTTGGCCGTTGAAAATCCTGCATACTGGCGAATGGTCCAGGGACGGCCGGCATACATGGTGGCCTTGGGCCCCCGGACAAAGGGTTCAAACCCTGGAAGGTTATTGATGAACTCTACTCGTTCAAGGTCTTTAGCCGAATATAGCGGCTTGATATCTATTCCTTCCGGTGTTTTCTTTGTTAATGACGTAAGGGGCTTTCCCCTAAGCTCTTTTTTAGCAAGCTCTTCCCACTTATTTAAGTCAGACATTTGAGACATGGTTATCCTCCGGCACATCGAATTTAAAATACAAACTATCTTTCACAAAGTTCTATCTTTCACATAACTCTACAAGCACCCCTGAAGTGGCCTTGGGGTGTAAAAAGGCAATTTTTGCTCCACCCGCTCCTTTTCGAGGCGTTTGATCTATGAGGGCAATCCCTTTTTCTTTAAGTTCGGCAAGCGCCTCTTCTATATTTTCAACCCTGAAAGCCACATGCTGAATCCCTTCGCCTCTTTTTTCAATATATTTGGCAACGGGCCCTTCCTTTGACGTGGATTCCAAAAGTTCGATTTCACTTTCGCCCACCGGTAAAAAAGCTGTAGTCACTTTCTGTTCTTCAACCGTTTCTGTCCCTACTAATTGCAGCCCCAATGCATCGATCCAGAAATTTTTCTTTTCATCAATGCTTGAAACAGCAATTCCAAGATGGTCTATTTTAAGTATTTTCATTTATCACCTCTTCAAAATAAATCAATAAAATCAAACCTGTTATCTATAGATGGTTCAACCGCTGAAAGTCAACCCTAAACTCATCCCAGTGCTTATACCCTTTGCAAGTCCTGCTATATCTGATAGCTTTTCCCGACAAGATGCAACTCAATATTTAGCTTCCTGGTTTAAATATATAGATGTCTCGAAAGAAGCGTGTCAGGAGTGGATGATTGAAAATGATTTCAATGGTCGCCTCAATGGATTCGATTGGTGTTATGTTGCGAGTGGGTTTAACCGCACTACAATCTTTTGCACTTAAACTCATCGATGGATGCGTCTAAGATATTACGTTCAAGCTGCATATTGGGTTTCCACCAAACAGAATGATCTCTTTGCCTTTTAGCGAATTCTTGCTGTGCATTTATTATATTGTCTTGCGGTTTTTGTGTAAACATAGGAGAGATTCCAGCAGTAGACACAATATTTGCATCCTTTCTTAATCTGTTTTTATCGAGAATGCCATTTTCATTAAAATAAAAATAATGATAGATTGCACGTATAACTCCAATTGGTTTTCGATTCTCAAGCCACACACCTATCTCGGCAGCACGAACGCGCTTTCCCGCAAATCTTTCGATTTTATCCTCATCTGTGCCTTTTAGTAAACGTTCAAATTTATTGATTGGCACTCGAAGTATCTCATCGTCCTCTGTAATAATAAAAAATCTTACTGATGCAGAACTCATATGGCTACCCCCATTCGGTATTTTATATAAATAGGATTAGTTTTTTACATTTCAATGTCTGAGCCTTTTTTATGATTTCCCTTTGCTCTTCAGCCATAATCTTATACCTTTATATTATCTAATCCTCTTTAGTTCACAAATTATCAAAGTTTTATAAACTTATTCTAAAAAGATAAAAAATTCAATGATTCCCATGGTGTCATTACCGAAAATATCCACCACTTTCACTGCCTCAAGGAGAAGTCCCGGTTGATGTTTACCTGTTTTCACTGTCCTCCCAGGTTATCTTTTCTTTCACTTCATCTAAAATAAACCTTGCTCCCTGATTGTCTGACGGGTTCAGCCAGAGCATCCGGTCAAAGACATGTTCAGCTTCCTCAAAACGACCCATACGCCACAGGCACAACCCATAGCCATGCATACAGCGAAGAAACGGGCGGTTGTCAATAAATCCCCACAGCAGCACACCAGTGAAATCATCTCCCAGGGACAATTGGCCGATACGCAAACCGGTTTCATAGTGTCCAATGGCATCCCTGGGATAATAATCAAAGATAAGACCGCCCAGATGGGAATGGGCATCAAGGCAGCGCAGATCTGCCTGACATAGATCCATCAGGAGCTTTTTGGCTTCTGCATTTTTTCCGGTATTCTTAAGATCAACAGCCTGTAAGATGGGATCATTAAAAGGATCATCATCATATTCACCGGGCAGCACCTGCTCCATCTCAAACATTGGGCGGGATCCCTTGGCAATGATCAATTTTTCCCATTCTTCCAAAGGGTCATCTTCTTCTCCCCAATAGTGTTCCTCTGGATCCCAGATTCCCATATCTGCTAGGCCAAGGGGTACAAGTCCCAGAGCCCGGGCTTCAAACCGGGCAGATTGAATCTCTCCAGAGAGATAAGGGTGACCGCCATAGCGCCACTGCTTTTTGGGCTTGATCGTGATAATCTGGCCAGGCACGACATGGAAAAGATCTCCTGCACGCAGCGTGATGATCCTGTCACTTTCCAGCAACCGGCACCGGGCGGTTCGGTCTTTGACCGAGAGTGCAACTAACTCGACGGGTTTGGTCATGTCAATGTCATCAGCCGTTGCCTTGTGATGCCGCCTGTACCGGGAAGAAACATGACTTTCAGCAGGGAAGGGGTCTAAATCGAGCCACTTGCGGTAGGCAGCGATATATCGGCCCCCTTTAAAAGTTTTGGGAAATACGACCTCTGCCAGTGCAACCCCATGCACGGAACCATCCTCACTGCTGCATCTTACCGTCAATCCGCGTCGCATATTTCCATTATACTCAATAGCTGTCACTGAAACGGGCTCACCAATAACAAAGCCATCAGTCGGCAGCCCAGCATTATCTTTTATGAGCTTTTGAAAGGCCCGAAATATCTCATCATCATCAGATGTTTCTGTAGAGATCTGCTCAATTATCTTGTCCAAAGTATCCATATCATCGTTTCCCTTAAACCTTTATGGATTAATCAAATAACCTGCCTTATTTTTCTTTCCAAGATACTGTGTCCGCTTCTTTTTCCATTATGCTTAAAAAATCAACTATCTCCCTTTTTTCAATTTCATTCTCACAGTGACAATATGCCATCCATACTTCTTAATGTCCAGATCTCCTCGTGTATAAGCATTAATGTTTAGAATATAACAGCGTTTAAAGTTTTCCTTATTGTTTTAAACTACGATGTCCGGTATCCATCTGGTCTTGTATCAGAATAAGTTCCCATAATTTTTGAATGCCATCCGTGGTTTCAAGGGCCATATCAAAATGCTGTTCCAGAAGAGTCATTAACTTTTACTCCTGGAAAAGGGTGTGTGATTTATTTTGAACTTATTCATCTTTTTTCCCTGTGACTTCCCAGTGTCCTCCCCTGGCCGGGCCGATTCGCCTAAGCAGTCCCTGTTTCTGCAATTGTTTGGTCTGCTTTAAAACAGCACGTTTTGTAATACCTAGTATTCTGCCCATTTCTGTAGTTGAAATTTTTGAATTTTTCTTGATCAGGCCAAGGATTTGTTTCTCAGTCTTCGGTGAACTTTTCGGTGAACTTTTCGGTGAACTTTTGACCTGAAATTTTACCATAAGACCTGTGGCATCATAGCTGAATTCAGGGGAAGGGGAACCCATGAGCTTGCATTCCTCCTGGATTTTTTCAATGCCCCGTCCCCAGGATTCAATAAGTCCTG